>NZ_BAABKK010000002.1:0-54336 GCF_039543785.1 Arthrobacter gyeryongensis | reverse complement strand
GCCAGTGTCGGCGGCCGGCTGGAAACGACCCGCGAATACACATCAATTTCTTGCTTGCTCTTGACAAGAGTCTCCTGAACCGGTTCAGTAGAGATAACAAAACCGGTTCAGTGATCCCAATCACCAAGTGGCAATGAGGCAGACATGACAGTGACCATCAACGACGTTGCGCAGGCAGCCGGCGTGAGCAAGGGTGCCGTCTCGTACGCGTTGAATGGGCAGCCCGGCGTCAGTGATGACACCCGGGAGCGCATTCTCAGGGTAGCAAGGGAACTGGGGTGGAAGCCGAACCTTCGCGCCAAGAGCCTGTCTTCGGCCAAGGCCTTCGCCGTCGGGCTGGTCGTGGCAAGGGACCCCCGACTTTTGGGAACGGACCCCTTCTTCCCCGCGTTCATCGCTGGGATCGAGACCACGTTGGTTGAGCACGAATACGTCTTGGTCCTCACGGTCGCCGCCAGCGCCGACGCCGAGGAACTGGGCTATCGGAAGCTGGCTGCCGACAGCCGCGTGGACGGAGTCATCCTTACGGACATGAGGGTTGACGACTCCCGGATCGCTTTGTTGAAGAGCCTCAAGATTCCGGCCGTCACCCTTAATCGGCCCGAAACCCCCTCGCCGTTCCCTGCTGTCTGCATGGACGATACCGAAGGCATCGCGGCCGCCGTCGAACACCTCGTTTCGCTGGGACACACCAAAATCGGTCACGTGGGCGGACCGCAGAGTTACATTCACGGCCGAAGCCGGCGCTTAGCTTGGCAAAATGCCATGTCGAAAGCAGGGCTCGAGGCCGGTTCCTTCATTGAGGCGGACTTCACGGCAGCCGGCGGATTGGCGGCTACTGCGGAACTGCTTCGCTCGGCCCAGCGGCCCACGGCGATCATCTACGCGAACGACCTGATGGCCACTGCCGGACAGTCCTACGCCCAGTCCCTCGGACTGGCTGTTCCGGGTGATTTGTCCATCACGGGCTACGACGACACCGAGCTCGCCAGGTACCTCAACCCTCCGTTGACCACTGTCCCGGCTGACCCGTTGCTCTGGGGCCGTGTTGCCGCCCAGCAGTTACTGAGCCTCCTCGGCGGAGCTCCCGCGGAAGACATCTATCTGCCCTCCCCGAAGCTGGTAGTCCGCGCCTCCACCGGGCCTGCCCCCGGCACGCCGAATAACTAATCCTTACGAATACCGATTTACCCGCAATTGGGTGGGGTTATTTGCCATTCCCGTTTGAAGGCAATGTCGCCGCCGCATATTCAGTTTTCACCCGCAAAAGGAGTTGCAATGAAGCACGGAAAAATTAGTTCGAGAGTCCTCTCCCTTACCGCTATTGCCGTTATCGGAGCCGGCCTGGCCGCGTGCGGTGGGGGCGCCTCCAGCGGTACAGCTTCTGGAGCGAACTCTGCCACCACGGCCAAGGGTCCCATCAAGATCTGGTACTCCAACAACGAGTTCGAGGTGAAATGGGGCAAGGACATGGTGGCCTCATGGAACGCTGCCCACCCGGACCAGCAAGTCGATGCACAGGAAATCCCGGCAGGTAAGAGCTCCGAAGAGGTCATCGGGGCAGCAATTACCGCCGGCAACGCTCCCTGTCTGGTCTTCAACACGGCCCCTGTAGCTGTTCCGCAGTTCCAGAAGCAGGGTGGCCTGGTCCCGCTGGACTCCTTCCCGGACGGCGCCCAGTACATCAAGGACCGCACCGGCGACCTCGCCAATCAGTACAAGTCCTCCGACGGCAAGACCTACCAGCTTCCCTGGAAGTCCAACCCGGTGGTCCTCTTCTACAACAAGGACGTCTTCGCGAAGGCCGGACTGGACCCGGCAAACCCCAAGCTTGCCACGCAGTCTGAGTTCCTGGACACGGCCCGCACCCTTGTGAAGTCCGGCGCGGTTGCCAACGCCGTGTGGCCTTCGCCCACGAGCGACTTCTACCAGCCCTGGTTCGACTTCTACCCGTTCTATGCAGCCAGTTCGGGTGGCACCACCTTGCTTAAGGACGGCAAGTCCACCTTTGACAGCGATCAAGGCAAGCAGGTCGCCACGATGTTCCAGACGCTCTACAAGGAGAACCTGGCTTCCAAGGAAGCGTACAAGGGTGATTCCTTCGCCGACGGCAAGGCCGGCATGTCCCTCGCGGGCCCCTGGGCCGTCGCCGCTTACAAGGGCAAGGTGAACTGGGGCACGGTCCCGGTCCCGGGTACTCAAGCCCAGACCAACGGCTCCACCTTCTCTGACGCCAAGAACATCGCCATGTACTCCTCGTGCAAGAACCAGGGCACCGCGTGGGAGGTCATGAAGTTCGCCACCAGCAAGGAACAAGACGGCAAGCTCCTCTCCGGTACTGGCCAGATGCCCATGCGCAAGGACTTGGCCACCACGTACGCGGACTACTTCAGCCAGAACCCGGCCTACAAGACCTTCGCCGACGAAGCCGCACGCACCGTGGAAGTCCCCAACGTCTCCAACTCAGTCCAGATCTGGCAGACCTTCCGTGACGCCTGGAGCAAGTCCGTGATCTTCGGCAACCAGAGCATCGACGACGCTTTCAAGGGCGCATCTGAGAAGATCAACCAACTGGCAGCCCAGAAGTAGCAGGCGAATCCCCATGTCACTTCGCTCAGCTGGGGGTCCCGCTACGGGAGACACTGCCGGGCGGACCGTGGACCAGCGGCAGGCGCCCAGGAAACGCAAGAACTTCCTGGGCCGCCAGCCGCTGGGACTGCTGTTCAGCGCCCCCTACGTCATCTTCGTCCTTGGAGTGTTGGCATATCCCCTGGGGTACGCCGTCTACATCTCCTTCCACCAGTTCTTCTTCACCGCTCCGGGCGTGCAGGTTGACCGTCCCTTCGTGGGGTTGGACAACTACATCACTGTCCTGTCCGATCCTGAAGTACAGCGTTCCTTCGCCAATATCGGCGTCTTCCTGATCATCAACGTGCCGTTGACCGTGGGTCTGTCCTTGGTCCTGGCCAATGCCCTGAACCGCGTGACGCGGCTCAAGACCTTCTTCCGGGTCAGCTACTACGTCCCGTACGTCACGGCGAGCGTCGCCGTCGTCGGGGTCTGGCTGTTCCTGTTCCAGCAGAACGGGCTGGTCAACGCCATTCTGGGGCCGCTGGCCCCTAACCCCTCGTGGTTGACGAACTCCTGGCTGGCAATGCCAACCGTGGCCCTGTACGTGACGTGGAAGCAATTGGGATTCTTCATCCTGCTCTACCTGGCCGCGCTGCAGAACATCCCGGACGAGCTCTACGAGTCCGCTTCGGTGGACGGCGGGAACAAATGGGTCCAGTTCTGGAACATCACCGTTCCGGGAGTGCGCTCGGCCAGCGTGCTGGTGACCCTGCTCGCCACCATCACCGGAGCGAACCTGTTCACTGAGCCCTATCTGCTCACGGGCGGAGGCGGGCCGGACGGCGCCTCGACCTCGCCGGTGTTCCTGATGTACCAGAAGGGAATCCTGCAAGGGAATCCCGATGTGGCAGCAGCGCTGGGTGTGGTGCTGGTGATCGGCGTGTTGCTGATCGCCCTGATCCAGAAACGCCTCGTAGGCGGGAAGGAGGACTGACGTGTCGATTTTCAATAAAGCGCCTCTCAGGAACGACGACGACGACGACCGCCGGCCACGTGCCGGCGCTTCCGAAAGAGCGGCCTCCGAAGCTGCTTCCAGTGCTGACGCACCGGGATCCGCGGTCTCCCGCAAGGGCAGTTCCGTGGCGAAGCGCAAGAACCTGGGCGTGGGCAGCTTCTTGCTGCTGGCACTCGGAGCGTTCGTCTTCCTCTTCCCGTTTTACTACATGTTCATCGGCTCGCTGCAGACTTCCCCGGACACTTCCGTGGGCGGAGCGTTCCCTAGCCCGGCAAACATCACCGGTGAGAACTACAGCAACATCAACAACTCGATCGACCTGCTGAAAGGCCTGGTCAACTCGGGTGTTTTCACCGGCGGCGTCATCTTCTTCACCGTGGTGTTCGGGCTCCTGGTGGGCTACGCGCTCGCCCAGATGCAATTTCGCGGTAAAGGGTTCGTCTTCGGGATGATGCTGCTGGTGCAGATGATTCCGTTCCAGCTCCTGCTCATCCCGCTGTACGTCATGATCGTGCGGGACTACGGACTCGCGGACACGTACCTGGGCATGATCCTGCCGTTCGCGATCAATTCCACCGCAGTGTTCGTCTTCCGTCAGTACTTCATGCAGCTGCCCTCCACCTTGTTCGAGGCCGCCCGCATCGACGGAGCCAGCGAACTGAGGATCCTCTGGCAGATCGCGATCCCCTTGGTCCGGCCCGCCATTGTCACGGCAGTCCTGCTGACTTTCATCGGCCCGTGGAATGAGTTCCTGTGGCCGTTCCTCGTCACCAAGGACCAAGCCATTCAGCCTCTCGCCGTCTCCCTGGCGAACTACATCTCGAACATCGCCGCCACGGCATCCAACCCGTTCGGCGCCATCCTTGCCGGTGCCTGCGTTCTCGCGGCTCCCGCCGTCGCGCTGTTCATTTTCTTCCAGCGCCAGTTCATTTCCACCAATATCGGTTCAAGCGTAAAGGGCTAAGCTCTATGACTTCCTCAACTTCAGCACTCCCCACCGTCCCGTTCACCCTCACCCGCGCCGGCGTCATCATGACCCCGGAGGACGGGAACGAATTCGAAGCCGAAGGCGTCCTCAACCCGGCCAGCGGCCGCGGACCTGACGGCGAGCTGTACCTCCTGCCGCGCCTCGTGGCTAAGGGCAATGTCTCCCGCGTCGGGCTCGCCAAGGTGATCATCGGCGACGACGGCGTGCCGTCCGGCGTCGAACGCCAAGGCGTTGTCCTGGCACCGGACGAAGGGTGGGAACGGGGCCTCAACAACGCGGGAACGGAAGATCCCCGCGTCACCTGGGTGCCGTCCCTCGGCCGCCACCTGATGACCTATGTTGCTTACGGACCGCTTGGTCCCCGACTGGCCTTCGCCCATTCCGAAGACCTGCGCACGTGGGACCGCCTGGGGCCTTGCCATTTCGAGTACCAGGCGGACTTGTCCATGGACTTGAACCTGTTCGCCAACAAGGACGCCGTGTTCTTCCCGGAACCGGTCAACGATCCCGACGGCGTTCCCTCCTACGCTTTGCTGCACCGCCCCATGTGGGACCTGGGTTGGATCCGCGAAGGCGAAGGCGAGCACCTGCCGGCCGGCCTCGATGACAACCGTCCGGGTATCTGGATTTCCTACGTCGCAGTTGCCGACGTCGAGAAGGACATCCGCAACCTCGTCCACATGCGCAAGCACAAGCTCGTGGCCCTGAGCGAGTTTCCCTTCGAAGAACTCAAGATCGGCGGCGGACCGGCACCGATCCGGGTCGACGAGGGCTGGCTCCTGATCTACCACGGCGTCTCCGGGTCGATGGAAAAGTCTGCCTTCGACCACCAGCAGAACGTCAACTACACCGCCGCTGCGATGATCCTCGACAGTGACGATCCCTCCATCGTGATCGCCCGCAGCGACAAGCCGCTCCTGGCACCGGAAACGGAAGACGAGATCTCAGGCATCGTCCCCAACGTCGTTTTCCCCACGGCAATAGAGAAGATCGGCGAGCAATTGTTCGTCTTCTATGGCATGGCTGATTCGAAGATCGGCGTGGCGCGGCTGGACCGCGCCTAAAAGCAGTACCGCGAGGACCGGACCGCGCCTTAGGTAGCGGCCGGCCCCAGTAGTCCAGCCCTTCTTCCATGCCCCCCCTAGGAGTTAGACATGACACCTCCCCTTGCTTATGCACGGCTGAAATCCGCCCCGGTCGCAGTTGTTGCAACGCTGTCGATGCTCCTGGCCGGGGCAGGCGTGGCCTCAGCGACGCAACCGGCCCAAGCTACGGTGACGCAGGCCGCTGCGTCGCAGGCGCCGGCCACGGCGTCCCAGGCGCCGTTGACCAATCTGTCCCACCTGAATTTCCTGCTGGACACCGTTCCCCTGCACCCCGTGGATGGCCACACGACGTACCAGATCGGTGAACACCCCGCAGCACAAGCACCGTGGACCTACGCCAACAAGAATGCCGACGGGAGCTACACGCGGGTAGGCGGAGGTTCCAAGGACCCGGCCACAGGCAACTGGAGCCAGGGGGCCTTCAACGCGGACGACATCGCACGCACCGCCGTCGTCTACTTGCGCCATTGGCAGCAGACCGGTGACGCCTCGAGCCGAACCCGTGCCTTCGACATGCTGCGTGAGCTGACGTATTTGCAGACATCTTCCGGCCCCAATGCCGGCAACGTGGTCTTGTGGCAGCAAGCCGATGGCACACTGACGCCAAGCGCCAAGCCCGTGGAACTTCCCGACCCCAGCGACTCAGCCGAGTCCTACTGGCTTGCCCGGACCGTGTGGGCGCTCGGCGAAGGGTATGCGGCGTTCAAGTCTGCCGATCCCCAGTTTGCCGCCTTCCTGCAGTCCAGGCTTGATCTCGCCGTCGGGTCCCTGAACAAGCAATCCCTCGCCAAGTACGGGAAGTACGACGTTGCCGACGGCGCCAAGGTCCCTGCCTGGCTCATCACCGGAGGGGCGGATGCCTCGGCGGAAGCCGTGCTCGGACTCTCCGCCTACTCAAAAGCCGCGCCCGACGACGGCGCTGCCGCCACCGCGCTGAGCCAGCTCACCGAAGGTGTCGCCGGGATGTCCTCGGGATCGGTTCAGCAATGGCCCTTCGGCGCGATTCTTCCGTGGAACCAGTCCCGAACCCTGTGGCACGCTTGGGGCGGAATGGCCGCAGCCGCCGTCGCGAATGCGTCTTCGGTACTGCATCGGCCTGACCTGCTCACCGCCGCCGTGAAGGACTCCGTCCAATTCACTCCACAGCTCCTCGCCGCGGGCGGACCGGACAATGCCTGGAGCCCTACCCCGGGCGAGGCACAGATAGCCTACGGCGTGGACTCACGGGTCGAAGGACTCGTGGCGACTGCCAAGGCTGCAAATGCTCCGGGCCTGCTGGACGTCGCAGCAGTTGCCGCAGGCTGGTACTTCGGTGCCAACCGCAGCGGAAGGCCCGCCTACAACCCGGCAACAGGCACCGCGATCGACGGCATCGAAACCGACGGCCGCGTCAACCCCAACTCCGGGGCGGAATCCACCATTCACACGTTGTTGTCCATGCTCGCTCTGGATGCCAATCCGGAGCTCAAGGCCAAGGCCCTGGGGATCAGCAGCACCGTGGGGACGGACGGGCTCAAGGTGGCCGAAGCCGAAACCGGGACCATCACCGGCGGCGCAGTCGTCAAGCCTGCCTCCGCATGGACCGGTGAGGCGAACTGGTCCGGCGGCGCATACGTCGCCCTCAACGCGGGCGGCACCCTGAAGATCACAGTCCCGGTCTCGGACCAGGCACGGAACGCATACCCGATCGTGAACCAGCGCCCCGAAGCCGCCGGAACGACGTCGTGGACATCCGGGAGCACTCTCCTCGGCACCACGCCCAACGGTGGCGCCGGCGAGCAAGGCATCACCGCAGCCCCGGGCAAGCTCTTCCCGTTCTCCCTTGACCACGCACTCCCAGCGGGGCAGGACACCTTGACCGCCAAGGCCGGAAGCGACGTGTCGGTCGACGGCGTGCTGCTCCAGCCGCAGATCTCCTCGGTTTCCGTCTCCGGCTCCGCCGGCCAATCGACCCTGTACATCAGCGCCGCGTCGGGAAGCACCGATCGAAAAGTGTACATGCCGCAAGGGTTCCATTTGAGCCAGCAGGCGTTTGATGCTTCCGGGCAGCCCGTCGCACCGGGTCCTGACCAGACCGGGGCAGACCATTCCGGCCGCGTCACCGTGGCCCCGGGTGGCTTCACCTGGGTGACCCTGGTCCGCAACTAGTCCCCACCGGCTCCCAGCCTTCGCAACAGGAAGAACCCATGCAGAAAATCACCAAAGAAGCCCTGCTCCACAGCTACGAGGGAGCACTTACGTTCAGCAATCCGCTGACCGACACCATTTCCACCGACCAGTTCTCCGCCGAGTATCCTGAGCACCCGGAATGGGCTGTTGGCCCGTTCCGCAAGGACGATTCGCTGACGTTCCGGCAGGTCCAGGACTGGGCCGATCCAACCGGCATCGGGTGGACCGCGGATTCGATCTTCAATCCCTCGGTCATGGAACGCGAGGGCAAGCTCTACCTCTTCTACCGCGCATCCCCCCGCAAGGAATCGGTCTCCAGCCGCATCGGCGTCGCAGTCTACGATCCCGAAACCGGATGGCGGGACAGCCCGTCCAATCCGGTGATCTACCCCACCCAGGACAATGAGATCCTTGGTTGCGAAGATCCCAAGGTGTACCAGGCCAATGGACGTTATTACATGTTCTACAACGGGATCTGGACGATCGACCGCAGCGAGGAGCAGGCTGGCCAAGACCCGGATGTCTATCCCCTGGGCGACGTCGGCTGCGACATCAATGTCGCCGTGTCCGACGACCTGATCCATTGGGAAAAGCTCGGCCTGGCTGTCCCTTACGAGGTTTCGCGGTTCTGGGCCAAGGGGGCCGTCATCCCCCGGAACGCCCAGGGCGAGGCCGTCAAGATCGGCGGCCACTACCTGATGTATCTGTCCGAGGGCTGCGGCGGAACCACCCACGTGGGACGGTCCACCGACATGGTCGACTGGACGTTTGAACCGCAGGAGTACCTGGACCTTGGGCCGCTGGGCGGCTCTCTGCACGAAGTGGCTTGCGCCATTGTTGACGACGGCGACGCCACCGGGACTGACGGCGGCAAGCTGGTCCTGGACTTCTTCTACGGCGATGCAGACGGCCAATTTTCCGCCGCGCAGGCGCTCTACGACATAGGCCAACCCTTCACCCAGAAAGCCGTGCACAGAGGAGGCTCGTTGGCTTGGGGCGGCCTGCTCAAGTTCGACGGAAGCTGGATGTTCGCCCAAGGCTGGGATGCCCCTTCGGGATCGCGGGAGATGTATTTCTACCGGGCAGACCAGGGCTAAGCACCGCCAGCCAACGACCGTATCCGCCCTTGGCGACAGACGTTCGATTGATAAGGCACACACCATGATTGAGATGAGCAACCTCGCCAAGGGTTGGACGTTAAGAGCGACCGCTCCGGCCCCGGACGCCCCTTCCGGGGCCGAAGGCTGGAGGCTCGCGGCAACCGTTCCGTCGGTTGTGCACACGGTCCTCATGGACCACGGGCACATCCCTGACCCCTATCTGGGGCAAAACGAGGAGTCCCAGCATTGGGTGGGCCGGAGCGAGTGGGAGTACTCCACAACCTTCAACCATGACGGCAATGAAGACCGGCGGACAGAGCTCGTCTTCGAGGGCCTGGACACCATCGCCGTCATCCGGGTCAACGGCCACGACCTTGCGCACACGTACAACCAGCATCGCAGCTACGTTCTGGACGTCTCCGACGTCATCAGGCCGGGCGCCAATGACCTGACGATGGCCTTCAAGAATGTGCGCGATTATGCCGAACAAATCCGGGCGTCCGTAGGGGATCTACCCAACGGCAATCCGGAGCCATTCCAGTATGTGCGCAAGTCGGCCTGCAATTTCGGCTGGGACTGGGGCCCGAACCTCGTGACGGCCGGACCATGGAAACCTGTGGGCATCAGGCGGTACCGGACGGCACGGCTGCAGTCAGTTCGTCCGTCGGTCACCACCACCGTTGTATCCGGCCCCGGGCGAGGAACGCTCCCCATCAACGGACATGCCCGCCTGGAAGTGGATGTCGAGGTTCTGCGGGCCCCGGGCGTTTCAGGCGAGCTCGGACTCAACGTCGCCATCCTGGGCAAGACTGAATCGGTCTCCATCCCGCAGGGCTCCAACAAGGCCCGGATAGTAGTGGATCTCGAGGATGTCGAACTGTGGTGGCCGCACGATATGGGCGCCCAGCCGCTCTCGCAACTTACGGTGACGCTCGACGCTGACGGGCATGACCTTGACGTCTGGTCCAAAAGCATCGGGTTTCGGCAATTTGAACTCAAAACCGAACAGGACAAAGCAGGAACCAGCTTTGTCTTTGCCGTCAACGGAACCGACATCTTCGTCAAGGGCGCCAACTGGATCCCCGACGATTGCTTCCCGTCACGAATCACCGAAGACCAGCTCCGGCAGCGCCTCTCCCAAGCCACCGCGGCAAACATGAACCTGCTGCGCGTGTGGGGCGGCGGGATATACGAGTCGGACACTTTCTACGAGCTTTGCGACCGCATGGGGATTCTCGTCTGGCAGGATTTCCTCTTCGCGTGCGCCGGCTACCCGGAGGATGGGCCGCTCGCCGAAGAAGTCGCCGGCGAGGTCCGCGACAACGTGACACGGCTCATGAGCCACCCGAGCCTGATGCTTTGGAATGGAAACAACGAATGCGTTTGGGGCTTCTGGGATTGGGGTTGGAAGCCACAGCTCGACGGTCGAAATTGGGGCTGGGATTACTATTCCGAGCTCCTGCCCGCCTTGGTAACAGAGTTGGACCCCACCCGCCCGTACGGGAACGGCAGCCCATATTCGGGAGATCCCGAACTGCATCCCAACGATCCGAAGCACGGGAACGTGCATATCTGGGATGTCTGGAACCAAAAGGACTATTCGCATTACGCGGAGTGGAATGCGCGGTTCGTTTCCGAATTCGGGTTCCAAGGTCCCCCTAGCTGGTCTACCCTCACCCGCGTCCTGGAACCAGCGGACCTGGATCTCGAATCCCCGGCATTCCTCCAGCACCAAAAGGCCGAAGACGGAACAGCGAAGCTGCAGAGAGCACTCGCCGCACATCTTCCCGAGCCCGCGAATTTCCAGGAATGGCACTTTCTCACCCAGGTAAACCAAGCACGCACGATCCAATTCGGGATCGAACACTTCCGCGCCGGCTCGCCGGTATGCGCAGGATCCATTGTCTGGCAGCTCAACGACTGTTGGCCCGTCACTTCCTGGGCCGCTATCGATGGATACGGTCAGCTGAAACCGCTGTGGTACGCAATCCGTGAGGCCTACCGGCCGCGACTGGCGACCATCCAGCCCCGCAGCGACGGGCTCGCCGTCGTCCTGGTCAACGATTCCGCAGAGCCCTGGAGTGGAACACTCACTGTGGAACGCCTCCGCACAGCTCCTTCGACGGAGACTGTCCCGCCCGTGCTCCGGCTGGACGCGACACATCAATTCATGTTCGACGTCGAACCCCGGGGCAAGAGCGAAATCGGCCTCCCGCATGACCTGCGCGAGACTGACCGACCCTTGACCGATGTCCTCGTCGCCCGCGGTGAAGGGCTCGGGCACGGGGACCGAATCCTCCACTTCTACGCCGAGGACAAGGACCGCATCAAGGAACCAGCGCGGATCACCGCCTGGGCATCGAAAGTCCCCGATGGCATTGAAGTGACTGTCACCGCCGAGACCATCGTGCGCGATCTGGTTCTGCAGGCGGACCGGCTCGACCCGAAGGCGACCGTCTCGGAACAATGCGTTTCACTGCTACCCGGCGAAAGCCATACTTTCCACGTCGCCACGGCTGATCGTGCCGGGGAGTGTGGGCTCGACGCATGGTCGCGGTACCCGGTACTGCAGGGAGTTGGAATCCGCCACGACAGCATTTTGCCGGCCGCCGGCTTCGCACTCTCGAACTCAACCGAAGAAGGATCATTCCAATGACACACCCCAGCACCGTCGGCGCAGTCGTAGGTCTGGACATCGGGGGTTCAAAGACCCGCGGCATCAAATGGTTTGATGGCACCCCTGTTGCCGATACTTCCGGCGGCAGCGCCAACGTCCAGAACGTGAGCCGTGCCGAGGCCCGCAGCAACCTGGAGGGCGTCTTCGCCACCCTCCAGGGCGGGTCCGTTGCGCGGGTGGTGGTTGGTTCCGGAGGGATCGACACCCTCGAAGATGCGAACGCACTGACGGACCTGATCCAACCATTGGCTCCCCGCGCCGTCGTCTCCGTTGTCCATGACACGCGCCTGCTGCTGGCCGCCGCAGGTTGCAGCACGGGAATCGCCGTGATCGCCGGCACCGGATCCGCGGCCTGGGGCACTAACGGCGAGGACGAGGCGCGCGCGGGCGGCTGGGGCTACTTGCTTGGCGACGAAGGCAGCGGATACTGGTTCGGTCGAGAAGCGGTGAGGCACAGCCTCGAACGCATGAACAGCGGGCTGCGCCCCGACGAACTGACGAAAGCGCTTGTGAAATCTTGTGGACTCCTCGGCCCGGAAGGTTTGATCGCCCTCTTCCATGGCGACGCGGGACGCGAGTTTTGGGCGTCGAAATCACCGATTGTCTTTGAGTGCGCGGCCTCGGGGCATACCGCTTCCTTGGACATGATCCTCCAGGCAGGGGCCGATCTTGCCTCGTTGGCGGCGAAATGCGCTGGGCAATTGAACATCGAGGGGCCGATTGTCCTCGGTGGTGGCCTCGGGATGAACCAACCCACTTTGCAGGCGGCCATGCGGATAGCCCTTGCTGCTCGAGGCCTCGACACATTACAGGTTCTCAGCCAGGATCCGGTCTTCGGCGCACTGCATCTTGCATCCCACTAGACGCCGCTGTGATGAGTCTCACTAGCAACAAACGCCGTTCTGGCTTGAGCAGTCCGCGCCTCGCTGTGCACTATGGAAAAGCTGTACGGCGGCTTTCGCACTGGCGCGATAGCCGGATATCCGGATTCATGAATGGAAGCACTGAACAATGACGTTTGAAACTGCCGACTCCGTAACCCTCAAGATTTGGGACCGCTCAACCACCCACCACACGCTGGACGCGCTGGTGCACGACTTCTCGGTGCGCCACAACACCTCCAAGGCCAGCATCGCAGTCACCTGCAGCGGGCCTAACACCTTTACTGTCAGCCTGAACGGCAGCGCGGCCAAGGCCACCGCCTTCGACGCACACTCCCTGTAACAGCACGCCTCAGGCGCAACACGACGACGGCGGGAGTCACCTCCCGCCGTCGTTCGCGTATCCGGTGTTCTCCGTCCGGAACAATCAGGCGCGGGAGTGCTCCGAAAGGAGCGCGTCGATCTGGCCGGCGGCCTCCTTCATTCCCTCTTCCATACCCATATCGATCATCATCTTCATCTGCTCTTCTGATTCGAACGTGGACAGGATGGTCATCCGGGTGCGGTCGCCGATCTCCTCGAGGGTCACGGTCGCGTGGCCGGCCCCAATCTCCTCGACGGGAGCTCCATTTTCGTCGGCAAAGCCGTCGTCGAACTCCAGCCTGTTCGGAGCTTCGACCGACGTGATGCGCCACCAGCCGCGGGGCTTCTCGCCGTCGGGACCGGTCATGTAATAGCTGGCCATCCCGCCCGGCTCGAACTCGTACTGCTCGAACGTGGCTGGCCACGTGGGTGGACCCCACCAGCGTTCGAGCTGGCGCGGGTCTTCCCAGATTTGCCAGACCTGTTCAGCGCTGGCATCGAACTCGGCGACGAGCGTCAAGCTCAACGCTTCGGGATTTTTGGTGGAACTGATAACCGTCATTGCGGAACCCTTCCTATTTTCCGGAGAGGATGTCTGCGATCCGATCGACGCGCTGCCGCCAGATCGCCTCGTACTCATCGAGCAACTGGCGGGCTTTCTGCAAGCCATCATGGTTGCCCCGCACGATCTGCTCCCTTCCGCGCTTCTCCTTCGTTACAAGGGACGCGCGCTCCAACACCGCCACGTGCTTCTGGACGGCGGCGAAACTCATGGCGTAGAGGGCGGCCAAACCGGACACCGAATACTCCCCGACCGTTACCCGACGGACGATGTCCCGGCGCGTGGCATCGGAAAACGCCTGGAAGAGGCGGTCAAGTTCGGTTTCGCTGAGCTGATCTACAACCATTTGGTTGTATGATATTCCGATGGCTCAGGGGTGTCAACGGAGCTGCAACAGGTCCATGTAGCCCACGCCGTCGAGACCCCTTAGACCTCCGCCACCGGCGCCGCGAACTGGGCCTCATACAACCTCGAGTAGGCGCCACCAGCAGCCAGGAGCTCCGCATGGGTGCCTTGCTCCACGATCTGCCCGGACTCCATCACCAGGATGAGGTTGGCGTCGCGGATCGTGGACAGGCGGTGCGCGATCACAAAGCTCGTCCGGTCAGAACGCAGGGCATTCATGGCCTTCTGCACCAGAACCTCGGTCCGGGTGTCCACGGAGCTCGTGGCCTCGTCCAGAATCAAGACTGACGGACGGGCCAGGAAAGCCCGGGCAATGGTGAGCAACTGCTTCTCACCGGCGGAAACGTTGCTGCCTTCGTCGTCGAGCACTGTGTCGTAGCCCTCAGGGAGGGAGTGCACGAAGCGATCCACGTACGTTGCTTGTGCGGCCTCCAGAATCTCGGCTTCGGTAGCGTCGGGCCGTCCGTAGGCGATGTTGTCCCTGATCGTGCCGCCGAACAGCCACGTGTCCTGAAGCACCATGCCCATCCGCGAGCGCAGTTCGTAGCGGGACATCGAGGCGACGTCGACGCCGTCGAGAGTTATCCGCCCGGCGTCGAGCTCGTAGAAGCGCATCATGAGGTTCACAAGCGTGGTCTTGCCTGCTCCTGTGGGCCCAACGATCGCCACGGACTGGCCGGGCTCGGCCACGAGGCTCAGATTCTGGATCAGCGGCTTGTCCGGCGAGTAGGAGAAGGAGATATTCTCGAACACCAAGCGCCCGCGCGTCACGTCGGGAACAGCCGAAGGCTCGGGATCGGCGCTCTGCTCCTCGGTGTCGAGCAGCGCGAAGACGCGTTCGGCGGACGCGACACCGGACTGGAGCAGATTGGCCATTGAACCGAGCTGGGCCAAGGGCTGCGTGAACTGCCGGGAGTACTGGATGAAGGCCTGGACATCGCCCAACTGCATCGCGCCCGAAGCTACTTGAAGGCCACCCACCACCGCGATCCCGACATAGACCAGGTTGCCGATGAATGTCAGTGCCGGCATGATCAAGCCGCTGATGAACTGGGCCCCGAAGCTGGCCGAGAACAGTTCTGCGTTCTTCTCGCGGAAGCGCTCCTCCACTTCGCGCTGGCGGCCGAACACCTTCACAAGCGCGTGGCCGGTGTAGGTTTCTTCTATCTGCCCGTTCAACTCGCCGGTGTTCTTCCACTGGGCGACGAACAGCTTCTGCGAGCGCTTGGCGATCAGCACGGTGGTGACCAGCGTCAACGGCACCGTGACCAGCGTGATAAACGCCAGAATCGGGGAGAGCAGAAACATCATGAAGATGACGCCGGCCACTGTGAGCAGGGACGTGACCGCTTGGCTGATGGACTGTTGGAGGCTTTGCGAAATGTTGTCGACGTCGTTGGTCACGCGGCTGAGCAGTTCGCCGCGCTGCACGGAGTCGAAGTAGCGCAGCGGAAGCCGGTTGATTTTCGCTTCGATCTGCTCGCGGAGCCGGTACACGGTCCGCTGCACGACGCCGTTGAGCACGTAGGCCTGAATCCAGCCGAACGCCGAGGCAAGGACATACAAGACCAGCACCCACAGCAGGATCGAGGACAACGCCCCGAAGTCGATTCCGACGCCGGGAGTCAAGTCCATGCCCTTCAGCATGTCCGCTTTGGAGCCCTGGCCGGAAGCGCGCAGCCCGTCGATGACCTGTTCCTTGCTCACCCCGGCGGGAAGTTGTTTGGACACGACGCCGGCGAAGATCAGGTTGGTGCCCTCACCGAGAAGCCGGGGGCCGATGACGGACAGGGTCACGCTTGCCACCGCGAGGAAGAGAACCAGAGTCAGCCACAAGCGCTCGGGCCGCAGCGTGCCTAAGAGCCGCTTGGCCGAGGGCAGGAAGTTCATGGCCTTTTCGGCCGGGATGCTCATTCCCGCGAACGGTCCGCCACGGCCTGGTCCCATCGGGGGACGCTGCGGGCGGTTGGCGGTACCTGCTGTGCCGGGATTGGGAGCCGCGCTGCTCATGCCGCCTCCTCCGCTGCCAGCTGGGAGGAAACTATCTCCCGGTATGTTTCCGAAGTCTCAAGCAACTCTTCGTGGGTTCCGCGCCCCACCAGCCGCCCGTCGTCGAGCACTAGAATCTGCTCTGCATCCGCGATGCTGGATACCCGCTGCGCAATGATGACCATGGTGGCACCGGAAGTGTGGCGCTTGAGCGCCTGGCGGAGCCTTGCGTCGGTGGCGGTGTCCAGGGAGGAGAACGAGTCGTCGAAGATGTAGAGCTCGGGCTGCTTCACGAGCGCCCGGGCAATCGCGAGGCGCTGGCGCTGGCCGCCGGAAACGTTGGTGCCGCCTTGGGAGATCGGAGCGTCAAGGCCACCCTCCATCTCTTCGACGAAGTCCTGGGCCTGTGCAATGGAGAGGGCCCGCCAGAGTTCTTCCTCGGTGGCGTCGGGCTTGCCGTAGAGCAGGTTGCTGCGGACCGTGCCGGAGAACAGGTAGGGCTTTTGCGGTACCAGTCCGATGTGCCCCCACAAGAGGTCCGGGTGCAGTTCGCGGACGTCGACGTCGTCGATCCGTACCGAGCCGCTGCTCGCGTCGAAGAGCCGTGGCAGCAAGTTCACCAAGGTGGTCTTGCCTGCGCCCGTGCTGCCGATGATCGCCGTCGTCTGGCCTGCGCGTGCCCGGAAGCTGATGCCGCTGAGGACGGGCTGCTCGGCACCGGGGTAGGCAAATCCGACGTCGAGCAATTCCAGCTCACCGCGGCCAGCCGTCTCCGTCACTGGGTTCTCGGGAGGCCGCACGCTGGATGGGGTCTCCAGCACCTGCCCGATGCGGTCCGCTGAAACAGCAGCTCGCGGGATCATCACGGCCATGAACGTCGCCATCATGACCGACATGAGGATCTGCATGAGGTAGCTCAGGAAGGCGATCAATGTGCCTACCTGCATGGAGCCGTCGTTGATCCGGAACGATCCGAACCAGATCACGGCCACGCTGGAGACGTTGAGTACCAGCATCACCACGGGGAACATGAGCGCCATGAGCCGCCCCGCGCGCAACGCCATCTCGGTGACGTCGTGGTTGGCGGATGCGAAGCGTTCCGTCTCCATGTCCTCGCGCACGAACGCGCGCACCACGCGGATGCCGGCCAACTGTTCGCGGAGGACGCGGTTCACGGTGTCGATCCGGACCTGCATCTTGCGGAACAGCGGTACCATCCGGCTAACAATGAGGCCCACCGCAACGAGCAGCACGGGGACGCTCACGGCGATCAGCCAGGACAACTGGGCATCCTGCCGGACGGCCATGATCACACCGCCGATGCTGAGCATAGGCGCCGCCACCATGAGGGTGCAGGACATCAGGACGAGCTGCTGGACTTGCTGCACATCGTTGGTTGAACGCGTGATCAGCGAGGGAGCGCCGAAACGGGTGACCTCCTGCTCGGAGAACTCCCCTACCCTGGTGAAAATGGCCCCGCGCAGGTCCCGTCCCAAGCCCATGGCTGCTTTCGCTCCGAAGTACACGGCCGTGATCGAACAGGCTATTTGCAGGAGCGTGATGAACAACATGAGGCTGCCGGTGCCCAGAATGTACCCGGTATCCCCCTTGGCCACGCCTTCGTCAATGATGTCGGCATTCAGTGTGGGCAAGTACAGCGACGCTATGGACTGCGCCAACTGGAAAATGACGACGGCGATCAGCAGCTGCCGATGTGGCCGCAGGTACTGAACGAGAAGTTTCCAGAGCATCGTTCTCCAACTCACGTAGTGATTCGAAGGCCAGTCTACGACTGGTTGCTGGGGGCAACTAGAGCTTTCCCTCAGGGCGAAGTGTGGCGGGTGATCAGGTGCAACCCTCGCTCAGCTATGGGGCTTCTTTCCCCAACCCTCGCTCAGATCGTGAGGCTTACCGCGCAAGAGCAACGCCGATCTCGCGATTCACTGCAGGGATGATTTCGTTGGCCAGGAGCTCGATGGACCGCGCCGTCTCAGCGAAAGGCAAGCCGCCGAGACCGACCTGAGCCAGATACCGCGTGTTACCGAGGGCGCTATGAATTTCCAGTAGCTTTTCGACCAGCTGTTGGGGGCTCCCCACAAGCAGGCCGCCACCCGGTTCGGTCCATTCATCGAAGGTGTTCCGCGGGAAATTGTCAACTGGCCGGGGCATGTTCTGCTCGAAGTAGGCGCGATAGTAGGGGTAGAAGGTGTCCCGGGCCTGCTGCGACGTCGGCGCCACATAGAAATGGCCACCCGCGCCGACTGGCAGGGCGGCAGCGTCGTGTCCCGCGTTTTCAGCGGTCTCCCGGTACAGTTCCACGAGCCGGCGGAATCGTGCCGGCCCGGACAGCAGAGCGATAAACAACGGCAGGCCCAACCGCCCCGCCCGGACGAAACTCTGCGGAGTACCACCCACGCCCACCCAGATGGGCAACTTTTCCTGGATCGGACGGGGCGCTATGTCCATCCCGGAGACGGTTTGGGTCAGGCTTCCCTCCCAGCGAAGGTTGTCGTTGTCACGCAGCGCGAGCAACATGTTCAGCTTCTCTTCGAACAGCTCGTCATAGTCCTCCAATCTGTGGCCAAACAAGGAGTACGACTCCACAAAGGCGCCACGGCCGGCAATGATCTCTGCCCGCCCGCCCGAAATTAGATCCAGCGTGGAGAACTGCTCGAAGAGCCGGACAGGGTCCTGGGTGGAGAGAACCGTGACGGCGGTACCCAGCCGAAGGTTGGTGGTTTCCCGAGCGATGGCCGCGTATTTGGATTCATTCCCGAAGCCGTGAGTGAGCGAGCGTCCACCGCAACCCCCACATACGTGAGCGAGCGTCCACCGCAACCCCCACATACGTGAGCGAGCGTCCACCGCAACCCCCACATACGTGAGCGAGCGTCCACCGCAACCCCCACATACGTGAGCGAGCGTCTTGATGGCGAGGGCGTGCCGCGATCGTACCCGGACAGTAGGCTGGAAACGCTCGGCAAAATCCGCTACGAAAGGACGTAGTCATGGCTTACATCACCGTTGGAAACGAAAACAGCACCGAGATCGAGATCTACTACGAGGACCACGGGACCGGCCAGGCAGTGGTCCTCATCCACGGCTATCCCCTGGATGGTTCGTCCTGGGAGAAGCAGACCGCCGCCCTGCTCAACGCCGGCTACCGAGTCATCACCTACGACCGCCGCGGCTTCGGCAAGTCCAGCAAGCCGACCGTCGGCTACGACTACGACACCTTCGCCGCGGACCTGAACACCCTCCTGAACACCATCGATGTGAACGACGCCGTACTGGTGGGCTTCTCGATGGGGACCGGTGAAGTGGCCCGCTACCTTGGCACTTACGGCTCGGCGAGGGTGGCGAAAGCCGTGTTCCTTGCGTCCTTGGAGCCGTTCCTCCTGCAGACCGCGGACAACCCAGGGGGCGTCCCGCAGTCCGTGTTCGACGGACTTTCCGAAGCCGTCATTTCCGATCGCTATGCTTTCTTCACCGAATTCTTCAACAACTTCTACAACGCCCCCACTTTCCTCGGAACGCACCGCCTGAGCCACGAAGCAGTCGCCGCCAGCTGGAACCTGGCAGCCCAGTCAGGTGCCTACGCTTCGGTGGCCGCGCAGCCCACGTGGCTTACCGATTTCAGGGCGGACATCCCCAGGATCGACGTTCCCGCCCTGATCGTGCACGGCAACGCGGACAACATCCTCCCCATCGACGTTACCGGCCGGAGGTTCGCCGAAGCACTCCCGGGCGCCGATTACCTGGAGATCGACGGCGCCCCGCACGGCTTGCTGTGGACACACGCCGCCGAGGTCAACCAGGCACTGCTCGGTTTCCTCGGGAAGTAGGGATTCCTGACAAAAAATTAGGACGAAACTAACTGAATATCGCGGGAACCTTAACGCCTCTGGTCCAGTCTTAATGCAAGCACAGGCGGAACCCATCCGCCGGCGAAAGCACCAAAGCTGCAAGGGGAGCAGGACCGGCCATGAAGACAACAACAGCCCTGGACGAAGTCACCGCCATAAACGGCGTGATCACCGATCAGCAACCCGTTGACTTCCACGCTTTGGGGCTCGCGGGCTGCATCGACCGCTTGGCCGCACCGCTCCGCCGCCAAGGGACCGAAATCCATTGGGAGACGCCGCACCATGGCGTCGAAATCTCGTCCGGCTCCGCTTCCTTGCTTTACCACGCTGCCAAGGAAGTCCTCAGCAACGCGTTCAAGTACGCGCATGCCCACGACGTCACCGTCCGGCTCGCCGCCGTCTACCACGGGATCCGGCTGACAGTCACCGACAACGGCGCGGGCTTCGACAACAAGGCAACCCCCGCGGGCGCACACCACGGATTCGGGCTCCGCCTTATGTCCATCGCCGTCAGCGAAGTCGGCGGCGATGTCTCCATCGTCTCCAGTCCAGGGAACGGAACCTGCGTCACCGTCACCCTGCCGCTCGACTGATACGCGTCGATGCCCGACGGCGGCGGGCACCCGCCGTCGTCGGTTTCGGCGCTGCTGGTTCGCTATTCAAGTGAATCTGGTATGAAAGGCGAATGACCCCGTACAAATCCGAACCGCCCCTGGGCGGTTCCCGCGCGCACATCAAGTCGATTTTCCCGTCGCTGGCCCCCAGCGAACAGCGCGTGGCGCAATTGTGTCTTGATTCCCCCGAAACCGTGGCCAGGATGTCTGTAGCGGATCTGGTCACCCAGACGGGGACATCGCCGGCGACGATCGTGCGGGCGTGCAAGAGCTTGGGCTTTGACGGATTCCAGCACCTGCGCCAAGTCCTGCTGCGCGATCTGGGCGCCGCAGCACGGGACAGCATCCAGCAGGAAGATTCAGGGGCAACCGGCGAACCAGGATCCTCCGAACACCTGGTTTCCGGGATCTTTTCCCGGGCATCCCACGACATCCGGGGAGCTCTGGGCTCACTGGACTTCGAGGCCTTCGACGCCGCGGTCCGGGCGATTCGCCAGGGCGGGCGCCTGCTGGTGGTGGCCAACGGGGCGTCCCTCGCTGCCGCACAATCCCTTGCCTTGCGGTTCCTATCCGCCGGAGTGCAATGCGAGGCGCCGTCCGATATCGTCTCGCAGCACATCTCCGCCAAGCTCCTCTCGGCAGGCGATGTCTGCATCGCCGTGAGCGACAGCGGAATGAACTCCTTCACGATTGGCTCGGCGCGGATCGCGGCCGAACGCAAGGCCACGGTGATAGGGGTAACCAGCTATGCGAAATCCGAGCTCGCCGCTCTCTCGACCCACTCACTAGTGGCCGGGGCGGAATTCCATTCATGGAACGAGCAGCTGCCTATTGGAAATATCGTCCAGATGCTGGTGCTGTCCGCCCTGCACGCCGCGGTGACTGCAGATTCTCCCGACGTTGAGCGCGCCCGCTCAGCCGTGTTCGAAGAAGTCCTCCATATGGTGGAAAACACCGAATAGCTTGTGGCGCGAAACGCGGGCGGTTTCAACTGTTTCCTGTCCGCGTACGGGGAGTTCATCAACTCCGCACCGACCGTTAATAATCGAGCCCCACCCTTCAAGGGTAAGACGTTTCCTAAATAATTCGATTTAGGAAACATCGTTTCCCCGGAGGTGCTCGTGGGCCGACTTGTGCTCAACCAGTTGTCGCGTTCATTCAAGAACGTGTCGGCGGTAAAGAACGTATCGCTCACCGTTGAAGACGGTGATTTCCTGGTCCTGCTCGGTCCCAGCGGCTGCGGCAAGACCACTCTGCTCCGCATGATCGCGGGCCTGTTGGAACCGACGTCGGGCTCGCTCGAATTGGACGGAACGGACATCACCGCCGCTCCATCCAAGAAACGCGATTTGGCGATGGTGTTCCAGAGCTACGCCCTGTACCCGCACCTCAGCGTCGCGAAGAACCTTGCCTTCCCGCTCCACGTGCGGCGCACCGACAAGCAGGAAGTCAAGAAGCGCGTGGAGGCCGTGGCCGAAATGGTGGAGATCGGCCACCTCCTGGACCGCAAGCCCAAGGAACTGTCCGGCGGCCAGCGCCAACGCGTCGCAGTAGCCCGCGCCTTGGTGCGCGAACCCAAGGCGTTCCTCATGGACGAGCCCCTGTCCAACCTGGACGCCAAGCTCCGCACCGCAACCCGGCAGGAGTTGGCCGGACTACACAAGCGCCTCGGTGCCACGTTCATCTACGTCACGCATGACCAAGTGGAAGCCATGACCATGGCAACCAAGATCGCGCTGCTCAACGGAGGTCAGCTCGAGCAACTCGGCACACCGGAAGAGCTCTACGACAAGCCGGCATCCGTGTTCGCCGCAGGCTTCCTGGGATCCCCGGCCACCAACCTGATCGACGCCGAACTTTCCACCAGCAACGGCTCCATCACCGTCATGGCACCCTCTCTGGAAGCCGTGCTGTGGGACGGGCAAACACCGCAGCGGGACGTTGTGCTGGGCATCCGCCCGGAACACTTGAGCATCCACGCGCCCGGCTCTTCCGCAGCCGCGCCGAGCTCCGGGGCAGCCCTTCGGGGCATCGTTGACCTGAGCGAAAACCTCGGCAGCGAACAAGTCATCTACTGCCGGGTCGGCGGGAACCGCGTGGCCGTCCGCGCCCCGCGAGGTATGCACTGGGAGCCGGGCAACGCCGTCGTACTCAGTGCCGACGCCAGGAACCTCCACCTCTTTGACCGCGTAAGCGGCCGGCGCCTCGAATGGCAGGAGGACGCGAAGCATGCGTCCTCTGCCAGCTGGGCGCAGCCAGCGGCCTCGGCCTGACATCCACTCTTCCCCCAGACTCCGGCCCCAAACCGGAACCTGCAGTACCCACCCATCCCAGCAATCAAGGAAATATTGTGCGCCCTCTCCGTTCAATTGCACTGACCATCGCCGCTGGCACCGCCGCATTGGCCCTCGCTGGCTGTTCCGGCACCTCGCAGGCCAGCACCGTGAGCAACCAGGTCATCCCGGAACTCACGGCAGACCAGCAAGTCAACATCACCTTCGAAAGCTACAACCTGGCCCAGGCCGGCGTCTGGACCGATACCGTCAAAGGCCTGGTAGCCGACTTCGAAAAGGCCCACCCGAACATCCATGTCACTGCACAGGCGCCGCAGGGCGGCGGCGCCGTCGGATCCAACACGGTCAGCAGCGTCCAGACGCAGCTCCTCGCCGGACACGCACCCGACGTCGCGCAGTTGACGTTCGATTCCCTCGACTTCGCCGCCACCCAGCTTGGCGCCCAGCCCATCAGCGACCTGGTCGGCCAGAAAGCCGTCGACGACGCTCTCGGCGGTGCCCACCCGTTCCACGCCAACGCGAAGCACCTCGCCGACTGGAACGGCAAGACCTACGGCATTCCTTACGTCTTCTCCACGCCTGTCCTCTTCTACAACGCCACCAAGCTCGCCGACGCCGGAATCACCAACCCGGACCTCTCCACCTGGGACAAGGTGGAGGCAGCCGCAAAGGCGGTTTCCGCGAAAACCGGAAAACCGTCCCTGGACATTTCGTGCGCAAGCATCGGGGGCAACTGGTGCATGCAGGGCGTCTTTAAGTCGAACGGGGCCCAGGTCCTCTCCGATGACCGCAAGACCATCGGATTCGGCTCGGACGCGGCCGTTGACACGGTCACGAAGCTGGCCCAACTGACGAAGGACGGCGTGCTGCGCAATGCTGACAGCAGCGCCCAGTCGGAAGGCATTGCAAAGGGTGACACTGCCTTCATCCTCACCACTTCGGCGCTCCAGGGATCCTTCATGTCGGCCGCCACGAAGGGTGGCTGGCAGCTCAAGGCCGCCGGTATGCCCTCCTTCGGCGGCAAGCCTGCCGTGCCCACCAACTCGGGCTCGGCCTTGTTCGTACTCTCGCAGGATCCCGCGAAACAGCGTGCCGGCTGGGAACTGATCAAGTTCATGACCAGCGACCACGCCTACGAGCAGATCTCCACCAAGATCGGCTACCTGCCCCTGCGTACCTCGCTGACCGCTCCCGGTGGTTCCCTTTACGACTGGGCCCAGAAGAACCCGCTCCTTGCACCGAACCTCGCGCAGCTTGACCGCCTCCAGCCGTGGGTTTCCTACCCGGGAAACAGCTACGTGCAGATCGACGACATCCTCGGCAAGGCTGTCGAAAACGTCGTCTACTACGGCAAGGACGCAAAAACCACCATGGCCGACGCCCAGAAGCGCGCCCAGGACCTGATCCCCTAACTTCCCAGACCCATCTTCCCCGGCCCATCCGGAAGGACACCAGCTGTGACAACCACTGCCGAGGACGCAGTCTTCGGAACCCGCAACCGCCCCTACCCCGTAGAGGGCACCTACAACTTCCGGAGCACGGCGGGCTATCCCGCCGCCGATGCTCCCGCCGCCGCGGCAGGCGATGCCGCCGTCGTGCGGACCATCCGCGAAGGAAAGCTGTACCGCTCGGACGCACTGCACGGGCTGACCGACGCCGGACGCCGGCAATTCTCCGAGCTCGGCATCCGTCTGGTCATCGACTTGCGTGACCGCACCGAACTGGCGAAGTCGCCCAGCAACCTTGACGGACTCGCCGTCGACACCAGGCACAACCCGATTTTCGAAGCGGGCAACGTCCCCGCTACCGCGGAGATCACCACCCTGGCGCACATCTACCGGCTCATGATCCAGAGCCACGCCCAGCGCCTTGCCGACGCCGTTCGCCTCATAGCCGACTCCGGGACTGACCCTGTCCTGGTGCACTGCACCGCGGGCAAGGACCGCACCGGCGTCGTGATTGCCCTGGCCCTCCTGGCGGCGGACGTGGACCGCGAGCAGGTGATCCTCGACTACACAGCCAGCGAGGAAAACCTGCGCGGCGAATGGAGCGAGGCCATGATGGCCGCCGCCTCCAGCCACCCGGGCCTTGCGGGCATCGGCGAGGAACTCCGGGAAATCGTCTCCGCGAGCCCCGCCACCGTCCTGGAAACCACGCTGGACCTCGTGGACGAACTGTATGGCAGCGCCACCGGCCTGCTCCGGGCACACGGTTTCAGCGACGCCGACCTCGAACGGCTCAGGGACGTCCTGACCATCAGCACCACCCGCTAAGAGCCACTCACTTACAAGGAGACAAGACCATGAACACCGAACTCCAGCACCCGGCCCCCGAGCACTTCATCCTGCACATCAGCGACACCCACTTCGTGGCCGACAACGATCTCCTGCACGGCAGCGTGGACAGCGACGAGAACCTCCGCCAACTGTTCCGCGACTTCGTCAAGGCCCAGGTCAAGCCCGAAGCGCTGGTGTTCACCGGCGACCTCGCCGACACTGGCCGCCCCGACGCCTACGTCCGCCTCCGCAACATCGTGGAGCCCGTGGCCCAGGAGCTCGGCGCCAAGATCATCTGGGTCATGGGCAACCACGACGCGCGCACCGCCTTCCGCTCGGGCCTCCTTGACTCCGACGCGGGCGAAGAATCCGTGGACATGGTCCACGACGTCAACGGCTTGCGCATCATCGCCCTGGACTCCACGGTTCCGGGCAAGCACCACGGCGAAATCTCCGACGAGCAGCTCGCTTGGCTGTCCGATGTCCTGGCCACCCCGGCCCCGCACGGCACTCTCATCGCCCTGCACCACCCGCCGGTTCCCAGCCCGCTGGAGATGATGGCCATGTTCGAACTGCGTGAACAGAGCCGCTTCGAGAAGGTTATCGAAGGCACGGACGTCCGTGGCATCCTGGCCGGCCACCTGCACTACTCCACGTTCAGCACCTTCGGCGGCGCTCCCGTGACGGTTGCGTCGGCCACGTGCTACACGCAGGACCTGAACGTCGCGCCGAAGTCGATGCGCGGACAGAACGGCGCGCAGGCGTTCAACCTGATCCACCTTTACCAGAACAAGATGCTCAGCTCCGTTGTGCCGATCGGCGAGTTCTCCACGGTGTACTCCGTCACGGCTGAGCAGATGGCCGCCTTCGAGAGGATGACCCTCGAAGAGGCGACCACCGCGATGACCGCTCCCGGCGAGGAGTCCGACGTCGAGCCCTCCAGCGCTGCCGAAGCGGCCGACGGCGAGCTCGCCGAAAGCGTTCGCTAAGCAGCCACAGCACCGGAAGGAAGCCGAAAGAATGTTCATCGAGACCGCCGGGCCGGCAACGGGCATTGCCCCTGCCGGCCCGGCGGGGCTCCCGGCCAACCGGCGCCCCAAGCGCCGCGCCCTGAGCCCCTACCTCTACATCCTGCCCGCCGTGGTCCTGCTTCTTGTGTGGACCTACTGGCCTCTGGGACAGACCGTCAACCTGTCCTTCAACGACTGGAACCTGATCCCCACGAAGCCCAAGCAATACGTTGACGTGCAGAAATACGCGAAGGTCCTGAGCCTGCCCGAACTGCACCAGGCGCTGATCAACACCGGCTTGTATATCCTGGCGTTCCTGGGCATTTCCGTTGCCTTGCCGCTCGTGTTCGCGCTGCTCTCGCGCAAGGTCCAGGGCAAGGCCCGCACTGCCTACCAGGCCCTGATTTTCGTTCCTTTCCTCATCACGCCCGTGGCCAGCAGCGCCATTTGGCGGTGGCTGTTCGCGCCTGAAGGCGGAACGATTCCCGCGATCGCCGCCGCCCTCGGCGCGCCGATGGGCAATGTGTTCCGCGATCCCGACAGTTCGATGATCGCGGTGATCGTGATTGTCGGCTGGCAAATGCTCGGCTTCGGAGTGCTGGTTGTTTCGGCCGGGCTGGCGGGCATCAGCCCGGACTATGCAGCAGCCGCGTCGATCGACGGCGCGAGCGGCAGGCAGATCACGTGGCGGATCATCATCCCTTTGCTTTCGCCGAGCCTGGTGTTCCTCTCCCTCATGACCATCCTGCTGTCCGCGCAGTGGACATATCCCATCATCGACCTCGTGACGCAGGGCGGCCCGGGCAATTCGTCCACCAACATCTACTACCTGCTGTACCAGTTCGGCTTCAGGAACTTCGACGCCGGCCTGTCCTCCGCGGCGGGCACGCTCTTCTTCCTCGGATTCGGGCTGATTGCCCTGGTCTTCGTGGAACTCTCGGAGCGACTCAGCTTCTACGACAACTAGAAAGAACCACCATGGCCTTCATCACCATCGCCCCGCCGGCCCAGCCTGGTTCCTCGGATGCTCTGCCTTCAGTGCGGACGAAAGTTTCGGAGCCAACGCCGGCGCCTGACGCTGGGCGCGGACGCATGCGATTTGCGTCGTTGCGGCTTGGGTCATTGCGGTTAGTACCCAGCCACGTTCTCCTAATCGCCTTGGCGATCGTCTCGATCTTCCCCATTTACTGGATGTTCGTCACGGCCTTCCGGCCGCCGTCGGACGCCTTGTCCACCAACCCGTTGCCGGGGCCGCTGAGCCTGGAGAACTTCCAGTACGTCCTGAAGACCATCCCGATCGCGGGCATGCTGGCGAATACCTTCGGCATGGCACTGACGCTGGCGGTGTCCCAATTGCTCGTGGCCATCCTGGCTTCCTACGGCTTCGCGCGCTGGGACTTTGCCGGAAAGAAGGCCTTGTACTTGTTGTTTGTGGGGTCCTGGCTGGTGCCTTTCCAAGTCACCATGATTCCCAACTACTTGCTGGTGTCCCAGATGGGCCTTCTCAACACCATCACCGGCGTCGTCATCCCTCAGTTGTGTTCGGCCTTTGCGGTGATGATGCTGCGCCAGCACCTGGAGGCATTCCCGAAGGACCTCGTGGATGCGAGCCAGATGGATGGACGGTCGTCATGGAGGACGCTGTGGGAAGTGGTGGTTCCGAACCTGCGGCCAGCGCTGGCGGCCCTTGGCATCATGCTGTTCATCAGCGCCTGGAACGAATACCTGTGGCCTTCCTTAATTATGCAGAAGTCCGATGCCCTCATCCAGGTAGGCATCCGCGGCTTCCTGGGCGCCGAAGGCAACAACTGGGGCGCCATCATGGCAGCGTCCTCGCTCGCGTGCCTGCCGATCTTCCTGATCTACATCTTCCTGCAGCGATACGTCGTGGATGCGTTCGTCCGTTCGGGGTTGAAGTAGCCCCCCGCCCCGAACCCTCGCTCACTAGATGTGAGCGAGGGATCCGGAAAACAACCACATAAGTGAGCGAGCGTCTTGGGTGAGCGAGTTAAACCAAGGAGTCCCGGTAATATCACCCTAGGAAAGCGGCTAGGAAAACTCCTTCAGCGCCTCGGTGAGCAGCCCACCTGGAGACCCCAGCCGGACATGGACACCGTTCGAAGCCACCAGTTCGCCAGCGATCACGACGGCGGTGACGTCACTCGCCGTCGCGCTGAACGCGAACTGCTGCGGCATGGAACCGGCTGTCCGCACCGAGTCCGGAGCCACGGCCATGAGATCGCACACCGCACCTACCTCAAGTGCAGACCCTATGGGCGTGGCCATGGATGCGGTTGCGCCGATGGTGGCCGCGTGCAGCAGTTCCTGGGGTGAGAACCTGCCCCGCTGGCCGGAGCCGAGGCGTTCTCCGTGTTCCAAGGTGCGCATTTCAACCCAGGGATCAATCACCGCGTGTTGGTCCGTGCCCAGGGCGATGGTGGAGCCGGCGTCGGACAATGCGCGTGCCGGCCCGATGCCATCGGCGAGATCGGCCTCAGTGCTGGGACACATCACCACAGTAGATCCAGCATCCCCGAGGAGCTGGATGTCGTCCGGCGTCAGGTGGGTCGCGTGGACGGCGGAAAGCCGCCCGGACAGTAGGCCATGCCGGGCAAGAAGTCCGGCCGGTGTGACACCGTAAGCCTGCAGGCAGGCCTCGTTCTCCGCCGGTTGTTCGCTGAGGTGGATGTGGAGCGGAATGTCGGTGGGCAACTGCCGGGCGACGGTCTTGAGCGCCTCCTCCGGTACGCCGCGGACGGAATGCAGTGCGGCTCCCACACTCACCCTGTCCGGAGGGAAAGTCCGAGCCACCTCGGCCCGCAGTGACGCAAGCCGGTCCAACCAGGCTTGCGCATCAGCGTCGCCAAACCGTGCCTGTTCCGGGCTGAGCGGAGTCCCGATCCCTCCCGCGAGGTACAGGGTGTCAAGCAATGTCAAACGGATCCCGGCTGCCATGGCAGCCCTGGCCAACGCCAGTTCCATCGCGTGCGGCTCGGGATACGGAGTTCCTTCCGGCTGGTGGTGGACGTAGTGGAACTCCGCCACGCTACTGAAGCCGGACACCACCATTTCGGTGAAGACTGCGGTGGCGAGCTTCTCGTATTTCTCCGGCGTCAGTTCCGCAGCGCTCCGGTACATTTGCTCCCGCCAGACCCAGAAGTCACCGCGCCCGTCATGCGTCCGTCCGCGAAGGATCCGGTGAAAAGCGTGCGAATGGGCGTTGGCCGCGGCCGGGAAGACGACGCCGTTCAGTATCTGGTCACCCGTTTCGGGCTCGACGCCGGCGGCGATCCGGGAGATGCGCCCCTCGTGCACTTCCAGCCGAACGCCGGTGGCGACAACCGCGCCGCCCGGGACAGAAGCGCCGTCGGAGTTTACAAGCGCCGCCTCGCACCAGAACCCACTCACAGGAGTCCCTCCAGAACGTCGGCGAGGGCAACCGCGCCGGCGGAGGCATCCTCGTCGGCGACGTACTCTTCCGGGGAGTGTGAGATTCCGCTCGGGTTGCGGACGAAAAGCATCGCCGAGGGGACATGTCCAGCCAAGACTCCGGCGTCGTGCCCTGCGCCGGTTGCCAGCACCGGCGCGCCCGGCAGGAGTTCGCCAATGCGTCGGCTCAGCTCGGGATCAAAGTGCACGGTGTCACTGTAGGACTCCTCGGTGAGGCTGACAGTGCACCCCTCACCTGCCGCGATTTCCCGGGCCGCGCGGTAGATCGACTCGATCAGTTGCGCCGTGACGGCGTCGTCGGGATGGCGGGCGTCGAGCCACAGATCGACCCTGGAGGCAATCACGTTGGTGCCTCCCGGTACCGGGGTCAAGCGGCCGACCGTGGCCCGCGCATCCGGCTGCTTCGCCGCGGTGTCGCGGACGGCAACGACGATCTGCGCGGCCGCGACCATCGGATCGGCGCGGTCGGCCATGAGGGTGGTCCCGGCGTGGTTGCCTTGGCCGCTGACGCTCAGCTTCCAGCGGCCGTGGCCCAGAATGGAGCTTCCGACGGCGATGGCCGGCCCGCTCCGGCCCAGCCCCTTCCCCTGTTCCACATGCAGTTCAACGAAGTCGCCGATTCGCGCCATGGCTTCCGGATCGGGACCGACGTGCCGGGGATCCAGGCCATTGCTCCGGGCAATGTCGGCGAAAGTGTTGCCGTCGACGTCGCGCAGGTTCAGCGCCTTGTCGACGTCGATGGCACCGGTCAGGAGCCGCGAGCCCAGGCAGGCTACGCCAAAGCGGGATCCTTCTTCTTCCGGGAAGACTGTGATGGCCACGGAACGCCCCGGCTCTAGACCGCGGGAAACGAGGACGTCAACGGCGGCGAGTGCGGACGCGACTCCGAGCGGCCCGTCGAAGGCCCCTCCTCCCGGGACGGAGTCGAGGTGGCTGCCGGTGACGAGCGCACCGTCCTGGGGCTTTCCCCACCAGGCCCAGATAATGCCGTTGCGGTCGGTCTCGACGCCGAGGCCGCGCCGTTGGGCTTGTTCGATGAACCACTGCCTGAGGTCAAGCTCGGGCGTCGAGTAGACGGCCCTTGAGTATCCTCCGCGCACCGCATCGCGGCCCACATCCTTGATCGAGTCAAGGAGCTGATTGACGGTTTCCACGTATTCCTCCGATGAATGAAGACTGCCACCAAGTAAAAACCACTTGTCACCCCATGACAAGACCCTGAGCGCAGAACCGTGACAATCAACAGGCCCGAAACGCCATCGAAACGGCTTGTTCCCACCAGGCGTCTCAAATCCCGGAATCTCAGGTAATTTCACGAAATCTATTGCCATTCGATGAAAGTTGATTTTTACTAAGTGGCAAAACATGGTGATTCGGACCACTTGAAAGCAGGTCAGTCAGTGGCAGCAGACTCTTCCACCCGGACGGTCGAAAGGGCGTTGGCACTCCTGAGCGCGGTCTGTACCGATGGCGCAATCAGCTTGAGCGACGCCGCACGCGTTGTTGACTTGTCAGCCAGCACCGCGCTCCGTCTCCTCCGCACTCTGGAAGGCAGCGGCTTCGTGAAGCGGGACCCGAGCGGGAACTTCCGGCCCGGCGCCAGTGTGATCCAGTTGGGAGCACTCGCGCTGGGACAGGAATCCCTCGTGTCTCTATGCACACCGCATATGAAGAGGCTGGTGGCCGAAACGGGCGAGTCCTGCTATTTGAGCATTCCTGGTCCTGGGGAAACCGGAATCTACATCGCCATTGTCGAAGGTACGCACTCTGTCCGGCACACCAGTTGGGTCGGCAGGAGCATTCCGCTGGAAGGATCCGCCGCCGGGAAGGTCCTGACTGGCGGGCAGAACGGCCGCGGCTTCGCCATCGTGCGAAGCGGCGTAGAAGACGACATTACGGCCGTCGCCGCACCCATCGTGATCGGCGGTCGCACCGTGGCAGCCCTCAGTATCGTCGCACCGAGCTACCGCTTGGGCGAAGCGAAGGCCCAGACATTTGGCGAGGAACTGGGGAGGGTGGCGAACAGCATCCTCGTGGAACCCTCCGGAGACCATGAAGTGCCCCAGGAAAGCATGGAAAAGAAATGATCAAGTTTGAAATGTCACCAAGGCGTACCCGGACGGGACGGTCGCCGTCGATGGCCTGAACCTCGAGGCGCCCACCGGCAAGTTGACCATCCTGGTTGGCCCGTCCGGTTGTGGCAAAACAACCTCGCTGAGGATGATCAACCGCCTCATCGAACCCTGACGATCCTTCCGGAGTTCGGTCACTAAGCATGCTTAGCTCTGGACGTCCGGACAGGACGGGAGTAGCTTAATATCCAGACACCGCACTGGGGAGGTGGAGTGTTTGGCTGGGTTTCTGGGGTGCCGTCGCATTTCTTTGCTTCACCCCGTTCTTCTCGCCGTTTTAGGCGCATTGGCGTGGTTGCTATGGCTGGCCGGCCCTTCGCAGGCCGCTAGCGTCATGCCGACGATTCCGGCTGTCCCGTCACCGTCGGTTTCACTGCCCCCGGTTCCCCTCACGGATCCCGTTGGATCGCTTGTCAACCACGTCCAGTCCGCGGTTCCAGGTCCGACGCAAGTGGCTGCCCTTCCCGGAACCGTGGTCAGCCAGCTGCAGGGCTCTACGGTGGCTCCTCTTGTCACCGGGATCACCGATCCCGCGAGTTCCTTGGTTGATACGGCGGTCGGCACACTTCCGGCATTGCCCGGGCTGCCTTCGGTGCCCCAACTGCCCTCACTGCCGGCCTTGACTCCCCCATTACCGCCGTTGCCGCCATTGCCCGGGGTCCTGGATCCTCCGGGAACAGGCCTTCCGATCGGAGCAGTCCCTACCGTTCCGGTGAGGGCTCGGACCGGAACCGAAGCACTGGTGCCGAATGATCCCAAATTTCTCCATGCCGGAACGCTTTCGCCAGCCCCCGGACGCGGAACGGCGACGAGCACACGGATCCCCGGATTCATTCTGGCCGACCTTGTTGTCCTGCCCCCGGCCGCGCTGGCGACGACGGACATGCCACAGGTTCCGGGCGGCCCTCCGCCCGGCAAACAGGTCCCTCCGGTGGCACCGCCCCAAGAGTCTGGCTCGACGTCGGAATCGCAAGGTGGCTCGGCCGCCAACGGCGCGGCGGACCTCCCTGAACAACGTGCACTGGCACCACCGTTCCACGGCAGCCCCGTCCCCGACGGCGGGCAAGCCCCCGCGGCCGAACCTGCATTCGATCCGGGGTCAACTCCCGACTGAACAGGTCAACCCTGCCCCCATGGCAGGCACGACCACCTGCGCCAAACAGCGCGGGACCAAGTCTCAGTCAGGAGAAGGCAATGCAAGTCCAAACCAGTAGCAACCAAGCAATCCGAGCCACGAAGACATCATCCTGCCGAATCATAGGAAATTGGCCCGACCCCATGCAGAAGGGAGGTATATAGATAACATCGCGACAGGCGCTCAGCGCCCATAAGGGAACAAGGACGCCGGCCGCGCAGTCAATCTGACTGCGCGGCCGGCGTCGTGATGCTGAAGATAGGACAAGGTCCCTTTAGAACAGGCCGTTCACCACAGCCTGGGTGAGCTGGTGGAAGATGTCGGTGCGCGCGGGGATATCGCTCTCGTCCTGGCCTTTGGTGTAGACCACGAACGCGTAGGAGTCGGTCCCGTTGGTGAGGATGCTGGCGTCGTGGAGTTCGTCGTCGAGCAGTCCGTACTTGTGGAAAACAGTGATTCCGGCCGGCACTGCGGCGGGGATGAGTGATTCATAGTTGGTGTTCTGCATGTAGGACAACAACTGCGCGGTGTCCTGCTGGTTCAACAGCTTCCCGCCGTAAAGGCCGGCCATGATGCTGGCCATTTCGCTTGGAGTCAGCGTGTTGTTCATGGGGTCATAGCTGACGCCGATCGATGCGGCGTAGGACTGCAGTTCCGAATAGCCGACAGCGTCCATGACCAAGGACCAGGAGTCATTGTCGCTGTCCTGGATCATCTCCTTGATCTGGAATCCAGCCGTGTAGTCGCCCAAGGGGTCGTCAAGGGACACGGCTCCCGTTTCGACGAGGTGATAGTACGCAGCGGCAGCCAGGACCTTGGCCGTGCTTGCTGCCTCGAATGGCGCCTGGACCCCGTACTGATGGCTTGAGCCGTCGGATAGATCGATCAGGGTGACGCCGATCTGGTACTGGCCGTTCGCGTCGATGATGCCGTTGATCTCGGCGTCCAAGGCGGGGGTCACGCCGGTAGCTGGCGCAGCCGGCGCTGCGGCTGCGGGAGCTGCGACTGCGGGAGCTGCGACTGCTGGAGCGGCAGTTGGCGCCTCGGCCGTCGTCGACGACGGTGCGGCGGCCGCCGTCGTCGTGGCCGCCGTCGACGGTGTTGCGGCTGGAACAGCTGCCGACGGCGTGGCGCTCGCCATCCCCGATACCTTATGGGAGACGGATGAACGGGCGTGCGCAGCCGAGTAGACCGTGACGGTCAGCGTCAAGGCCAGAATGGCCGCGAAGGCTGTCAGCAAGGCCGATCGACGTCGGCGGGGACTCCAGCTGTTCCACCGACTTCTCTTTCGTCCGGACCCTTGGCCGGGACGACGGGGCTCTTGCTCTTCCATAATGAACCAACCGTAGCTACTGCAGCTATGTAAGAGCTATGAAAATCCTGTCCGTCAGCCACGTGTCGCCTGCGTGAATATCAGGCGTCACGGATCGGTGAGCCCAATATCGTGAACCGGGTGCCACCCATCTCTCCGGACAGCATCGGCATTGCCTCACTTATCGCGGCCCGGACGCTGTCCAGCTTCAGCGATCCTTGGTGTGCTTCTGCCGATTCCCATAGTTCGCAGACAAAGACCGTGTCCGGCGATTCTTCGTTGACGCCCACCTCGTAGAGCAGGCAGCCCGCGCCCCGGAGCTCCGGTTTCGGTCTGAGCAGGATGGATATAACGGCGTCGCGTTGGCCAGGCTTTGTGCCGAGGCTTCCTACATTTGCAAAAGTCATGGGCCCATTGTGCTTCATCCCTCCGACGTTATTGCGGAGTCGCGTATCGGCGAACAAAGTTGCCGAGGATCTTCATTGGTTCGGTCGCCGTGATCTTCCGGGCGTCAGCCATCAGCTGCTCAGCAGCCTCCGGCGGGAAGTATCCGGCATGGCGATAAGTGTCGATCCGCGTGACGAGCCCCTCGGAGTCGAGCTCCGGATGGAATTGGGTGGCGTAAAGGTTCGTTTTGATGCGGAACATCTGCACCGGGCAGGCTGCCGAGCTGGCAAGCAGCACCGCGTGTCCTGGCAGGACCGTGCAGGCTTCCTTATGGCCGGTAAAGGCGACAAAGCGCTCGGACATGCCTTCGAGGAGCGGGTCTTGGAGGCCCTCCGCTGTGAGTTTGATGGTCACCCCGCCGAGTCCTTCACCGTAGGTACGATCGATCACAGCCCCTTGGTGAAGCCCGAGGGTTCCGACCCCATAGCAGGCCCCCAGAAAGGGAAAGTCGGCGGCAACAATCGTGTCCAGCAGTTGCGCGAGTTCCTTCTCCACCCGTTTCTGGACCGGGCTCTTGTGTTCCGGCGGGTCGCTCGAAGTGAAGGGGCTGCCACCCACTATCACGCCGGAATAGTCGGAGAGCTCAAGCGGCGGCAGGGGCGCCGCCTCCATTCGGATGCGTTGTAGCTCCTCGGGAACGAGCCCTCCAAAACGAAGATACGCCTGGTACTCTTCCTCGGCGGCGGCGTCTTCGGCGCGAGATGCGAGCAGGAGAAACGGCTTCACAGGCTAAGTGTGCGCCCGGTGCCCGTGGCGCGCCAGCATTCGGCTGAAACATGGCATCGAGGGGAGGTGAGCCGCCGTTCACGTGGAAGAAATGTCCGGATTTCGGGCGGAATGGAAGGATTTCACCTCGATTGGCCCAGGAATCCGCGGAATCACTGGGGTCTTTGGCACCTGTCCCGGGCGACCACTCGCCTGTGCCGGGGCGGCGTTAACATTCCCGAAACACGCCCGTCATGCGTTCTTCACGCCAAGCCCGGTTATGTAACGTCCCCGCAATTTTTCCTCGCATTGCTTGAAACACGGAACCGGAAACATTGAGCAGGGGAAGAACGGGACCAAGCTGCGGCGGTCTCCTAAAGCATTCCGATATGAAGGGAAGCGCACGTGAATATCACTGCGGAAAACGTTTGGGTAATGGTGTCGGCGGCACTTGCACTGCTCATGACTCCGGCACTCGGCCTCTTCTACAGTGGCATGACGCGGGCCAAGGCCTCCCTCAACATGATCATGATGAGCTTCATCTCCGCGGGCATCGTAGGCGCCGTGTGGATCCTGTGGGGCTACTCGATGATCAGCGGCAAGAGTGTCCTGGGGATTTTCGGCAATCCGTTCACCAGCTTCGGCTCGGCGGACCTGGTCGGTTCCACCGATCTCATCAAGCTCGGCTTCAGCGCCACCTTCGCCATCGTCACCGTGGCCCTGATCAGCGGCGCCATCGCCGATCGCGCCAAATTCTCATCCTGGGTCATCTTCGTCCCCATCTGGATCACCCTGGTGTACTGCCCCTTGGCTTTCATGGTCTGGGGCGGCGGCCTCCTAAGCCCCGGTGGAGCCATCAGTTCGGTCTTCGGTCAGGTGATTGATTTCGCCGGCGGAACAGTGGTGGAAATCAGCTCCGGCGCTGCCGCGTTTGTCCTGGCATTGATCCTTGGCAAGCGCCACGGCTTTGGAAAAGACCCGAACCACCGCCCGCACAACCTCCCTTTCATCATGCTTGGCGCCGGCCTCCTGTGGTTCGGTTGGTTCGGTTTCAATGCCGGCGCGGCAACGACGTCGGCGCAGGCCGGCTTGATCTGGGTCAACACCCTTGTAGCCCCGGCCGGGGCCATGCTCAGCTGGTTGGTCACCGAGAAGATCCGGCACGGCCACCCGACATCCTTGGGCGCCGCATCCGGCGTCGTCGCCGGCCTCGTCGCTATTACCCCCGCCTGTGCCAACGTGGCTCCCGCTGCAGCCCTCGGCCTGGGGCTGGTGGCCGGCGCCGCCTGCGCCGTGTTTGTCGACCTGAAACACAAGTTCGGCTTCGATGACTCCCTCGACGTCGTGGGTGTCCACCTTGGTGGCGGGCTTGTCGGCACGCTCGCACTCGGATTCATCGCGCTACCCGTCAACGGCAAGGGTGGGGGATTGTTCTACGGCGGCGGACTCCAGCAGCTCGTGGCGCAGATCGTCGCCATTCTTGTCACCCTTGCAGTGTCTGGAATCATGACAGCAATCATTGCCCTTGTGATCCACAAGACCGTCGGATTCCGGGTCAGCCACGAGGCGGAGCTCGCCGGAGTGGACTTGTCCGAGCACGCCGAGACCGCGTACGAGTTCGGCAGCATGTCCCGGAGCCACTTCAACGCCCTTCCGCACGTTGCCGCGATTCCCCACGTCAACATCCCTGTCTCGGCCCGAGCCGCCGCTGCCGTCCCGGTTTCAGCCCGTGCTGCTGCCGTCGCATCGTCCCCCGCTGCCACTCCCGCCGTCGAGCTCCAACGCGATACGCAAGCAGACCCCGCCTAGCGAATGCGGGCATTTCCGCGGACGCAAGGGACGCGTACGCTCAATTTGTGGATATCGTCGATTTCCTCTCGGACCGCCTGGACGAGGACGAGGCCGCGGCGCGGAGACTCCTCGGCGATCGTTCCGTCTCCGAGGCGGGCAAATGGTACGAGCGGCGCCTCCTTCTGGAATGCGAATCAAAGAGAAGGCTGCTCAGGATCGTAGAATCCGCACGGCAGACGGCCTTGGCCACGATGGTTCGCGGCACGCTTGGGGAGACCCCGCAGTGGATCCCGGAGTCGATCGAATGGACCACGAAATCTTTGAATGCCCTCGCGCTGCCCTACTCTGACCATCCGGACTTCGAGCCGGAATGGCTGGCGGGGACGTAGCTGGCGGACGCGAGGCGCGTTGGGTGGAGATCGGCAAGATCTTGCCGAAATGAGGTTTTGACGGCTTCACAGCAAGCAAAATCATTACTTTCGGCAGCATCTTGCCGATTTTGGCAAAATGGTTCAGAATTTACTAAGAATACTGTCAAATCGGCAACATCGTGCCGGATCATCGGAGACTCGTGGAAGACCTAGCGGCGATTGCGGCCACCATCCGGAAAGCACGCAAAGAGGCCGGAATCACGCAAGCTGACCTTGCCGACCTTGCCGGGACTTCCGAAAGGACCGTGCGGGCGATTGAGACCGCCACCGGAAATCCTTCGCTGGGGGCCGTCGTGGCCGTAGCCAACGCCGTCGGCCTGCACATGGCAGCAGTCTGATGGCCGACGATTTCGAGGAGTTGAAGTTCGTTCGTGCAGCGGACGTTCACAAAGGCGGCGTCCTGGCGGGCCACCTTGCCCGCACTGGCCCGGGCGGGGTCAGTTTTTCCTACGCGGCGGAGTACCTGACATCCGGTTTGCCCGCGGTTGCCAGTTCGCTGCCCGTGACGGACCATCCCGTCGAGACTCCCGCTGGCGCTCTTCCGCCGTTCTTCGCGGGCCTGCTGCCGGAGGGGCATCGGCTGAGCGTGCTCAGGGACGCCACCAAAACCAGCTTCGACGACGAACTCACCCTCCTGCTCGCAGTCGGCGCCGACGTGCCAGGAGACGTCCAAGTGGTCCCTAGCGGCGAAATTCCCACCGAACCGGCACCCCTTGCCGACACATCCAGGCCCGAGGAATTGGACTTTGCCGCCCTCGCCAATGCAGTGGACCGCCATGCCATCCCCGGAGTGCAGGACAAGGCAAGTGCCTCCATGCTGACCACACCACTGTCTCTCCGGGGGCAGCGGTATCTGCTCAAACTCGACCCGCCCAACCACGCACACTTGCTGGTAAACGAAGCGCTGCACCTTTCCGCCGCCAAGGATCTCAAGATCCCTGTAGCGAAGAGCCATATCATCGCCGACATGCACGGGCTGCCTGGGTTGCTGGTGGAACGCTTCGACCGCGTGCAGGACAAGGATCGCTCCTGGGTGCGCCTGCCCATGGAAGACGGAGCCCAGGTCATGGGTCTGCCACCGGCTTCCAAGTATTCCGTGACGTCGGAGGACGTCGCTGCTGCGCTGGCCGGGCAGTGCAAGGCCCCACTCGTGGCAAGCCGCAATCTGTACCTGCAGTTTGTCTTTGCCTGGCTGACCGGGAACGGCGATCTCCATGCCAAGAATCTCTCGATCCTCGGGGACCGGCACGGAGGATTCGTTATGGCCCCGATCTATGACATTCCATGCACGCTGTTATACGGAGACGACTCGCTCGCGTTGCCGTTGTCCGGGAAAACCAAAAACCTCAAGGCGAAGCACTGGGCCGATTTCGCGTTGGCCCTCGGCCTACCACAACGCGCCGCAACCGCCGCAAATACATTGGCCCTGTCAGCCTCTGGGAAGGTCAAGTTGGAGGACCTACCGTTTACTGGGTCACCGCTCCGAGGCGCCCTGCGGGAGTTGAGGTTCCGGAGAGGAGAGCTCGCGGGCTGATTGCCGCGCCCACCCGCTGAGGCCTTCTAGATCGACTGCCGGTATCCGAAGAACTCATGGTCTTCGTTGTAGCCGCCGAAGCCGCCGCCCACGTCGGAAAAGTTCTCAACGAATTCGATGCCTTTGATCCATTTGACCATCTTGAAGCCGAGCTGCACCTCGTTGCGCAGCCGAAGTGGCGCCCCGTGTCCGTACGAAAGCGGCGTACCGTTCATATCGTAGGCGAGCATGGTGAGGTGATAGCCCATCTGCTCGATCGGATGCACATCGTAGTAGTCGCCCTCATCCGGTCCCTCACCCAAGGAATAGAACACTACCCACTTTGCTTCGGGTGCCGGCTTGACCAAGTCGAGGATGGCCTGCATCGACACCCCTCCCCATTTGGCTACTCCCGACCAGCCCTGGATGCAGAAGTGTTGCGTAATCTGCTCGTGGTAATCCATTGCTCGCAGCTCGGCGAGGCTCAACTCGACCGGATTGCCCACGAGCCCGTTGATGCGCAAGCGGTAATCCCGGAAATCGTTTTCAAAGAGATTCTTGTACTCGTCCGATTCGGGATACTGGCCGTTCAGCCAGAGTCGCGGCGAGATGTCCTTCTCCGTGTACTGCCCCGGGCGTGAGTCGATGTGCTCGAACAGCCGCTGTGCCGGGCCGATCAGGGCGTAACCGGCCCTCTGGATGAGCCGCGGATGCCGAATGGTGAGCGGAGTAGCAGCCACCCAGCCGACGATGAGGACCACCATCGAGGCAGCGAAGATCCAGAACCCCGTCCAGGACTGGTCGTTGCGCCCCGCGTACATGTGGTTGAGGTTCTCCAGCGCCCCGGTAGTGAGAACCAGAGCCACGTGAAGGACGATGAACAACAAGAACCAGCACAGCACCAGGAAGTGCAAGGAACGTGCCATCTGGATGTTGAAGACCGAGCTGATGCGCCGAAAACGCGTGGAGAGTGCCGGAGACATGCCTAGCCCGGTGATGAGGGCCAGGGGTGCGGCGATGAAGATCGTGATGAAGTAGGCGATCAGTTGCAGGCTGTTGTAGTTGGTCCATCCGCTCTCGGTCGGCCATTCCAAGGAAAGGTATTGGATGACAACCGAGATCGAGTTGGGGATGACGTCCCAGCTCAGCGGGACCACACGCATCCACTGGCCCGACGCGAACAACAGCACGAAGAAGACGACTCCGTTGACCAGCCATAGCGTGTCTATCCCAAGGTGCCACCAGCGCGCGAGCCCGATCGAGTGCCGAAGCCCCGGCAAGCCGACCTGCCGAGGGAGGCTGATCGAATCCTTCTTAGCCGTCCACAAAGGATCTTCGGGTACTGGCTTCTGTACCCGGAACCAATCCCGTCCCGGCGTCGAATGCCGTGTCCAATACAGTCGCGGGTGATCCGTAAGTATCTGTGCACCCGAACGGATGATGAAGATCATGAAGAACATGTTGAGGAAGTGTTGCCACCCCAGCCAGGCGGGAAACCCCGCAGGGGCGTCGTACGGCAGCTTTGAGGCTCCCGGATAGGTCTTCAGGAACGACTCGACGGGTGGCAACCCCCGGATCCCTTTCGCGACGGCCACCGCGACGATGAGCAGCACGAAGCCGATCGGGATCAACCAGAGCAGATTGAACCACTTGCTGGGGCTGATCCGAATACGCGGGGCGATGCCGCGATCCTGGGGAAGCGAACCGGCGAAAGTCATCGGGTCGATGACGTCCTCCCCGCGCTTCAACTCACTCCGGAAGCTGCCCTCGGCACCGGACCCGGCGTGCGACGTCGGCCCCCTCCGCTGCGGGTCCTGCATCGGATCCGGCGGCATCGGTTTGTCAGCTGTCATGAGGCCGAGCCTAGACCCCGGCGGGGCTGGACGATGAAACCGGATCGTCGCCCCTGGCGAAGCCACACTGTCCGGCCACCGCTTCATCAGTTCACTGACGATTTAGCTGATGGTTCCCTGTGAGTCGGGCCAACGTGTTTCACGGCTCCTAGCTTTGGACCATGAAATTCAAAACAATCCCGGTCATCATCGGAACATTGTCTTGTGTGCTCGTCGGCGGCGCCGCGTTCGCGGCGGTTTCCACGTTCGCCGGCCCCCACGAGGACGGAACGGCAGTCACGTCAATCGGCATGCGCGTCACGCCAACCGGACAGCAGACCTCACTCGGAGACCTCCCGCTCAACTCCGCCATTTCTCCCGACGGCAAGCGGCTCGCGGTCACCAACAACGGTCAAGGTACGCAGTCACTGCAACTCGTCGATCTCGCAGACCACGAGGTAGACCAGACCATCTCCTACAAGTCCCCGGAATCCCTCTACATGGGCTTGGCGTGGAGCCCTGACGGCACCAAGCTCTACGCCAGCGCAGCAGCAAACTCCAAGATCCGGACCTACAGCTACTCCGGCGGCAAACTGGCAGAAGGTGCGCCCATCCAGCTTCCCACCACGACGCCCGCGGGCAAGGCACTCAACCTCTTCCCGGCCGGATTGGCGATCACGCCCGACGGCAAGCGGCTGGTTGTTGCAGATCAGCTCGCTGACGCCGTGTCCGTCGTCGACCTCTCCACCGGCAATGTCTCGACGACGCCGGCCGGTCACCGACCGCTTTCGGTCACGGTTTCCCCGGATGGCACGACGGCGTTCGTCACCAACCAGGGCGCCTCGGACCTCTCTGCGGTGGACATCACAGGCGCCGAACCGAAGGTTTCCCGCACCGTCACGGTGGGTCTCCACCCCAATAAGTCCGTCCTGTCGAAGGACGGCCGTACGCTTTATGTCGCCAACGGCGACGACGACACCGTCTCGGTTGTCGATACCGCCGCGGGCACAAGCTCGAGTGTCAGCGTCGCACCTGAAAAGGGCGCACCGGTGGGAACCAATCCCACCGGACTGGCCCTGGACGAAGCCGGGCACCGCCTCTTCGTGAGCAACTCCGGTAACAACGACGTCGCCGTCGTCGACCTTGCCCAGAACGCAGTGGCCGGTGTGGTGCCTGTCGGCTGGTACCCGAGTTCGTTGGCCTTCAGCGCCGGGACATTGCATGTCACCAACGCGAAGGGGCTCGGCGCCGGACCAAACAACGGACCGGGCCACCCGAACCCGGAATCAACCGCTCCGGCCGCCGAAAACCAATACAGCGGATCGATGATCGTTGGCACGCTGAGCAGTTTCAGCGTTCCGGAGGGCGGCCAGTTGCAGAAGGCCAGCGAGCAGGTCAAGAACAACAACCGCCCGGACACCGCAGGTGGCAACATCATCCCGCGCCAACCAGGTCAAGAGAGTCCCATCAAACACCTGATTTACGTGGTCAAGGAAAACCGCACTTACGACCAGGTGCTTGGAAGCCTCGGCAAGGGCAATGGAGATCCTTCGCTGAATCTCTTCGGCGACGAGTCTGCGCCGAATATGCGGGCCCTCTCCAAGAAGTTCACCACCATTGACAACTTCTACGCCGATGCTGAAGTCAGCGCCAACGGTTGGAACTGGGTTGCCTCTGCCAACTCGAACCCGTACGCAGAGCAGATGTGGCCGGCCAACTACTCGGGCCGCAAGGCACCGTATCCCAGCGAAGGAAATGCCCCTGAAATCGCGGCCCAACAGCCTGACAACACGTATGTCTGGCAGCGGCTCGCCAAGGCAGGCGTCAGTTTCCGCAACTACGGCTTCTACGTTTCCAACACCGCCGGCACGTTCAACGCCGCGGACCCGGTTCTGGATGCGCAGACCGACCACAACTACCACGGTTACGACCTGAACTGCCCTGATTCGGCCGGTTCGTTCGCACCGCTGAAGCCTGGCTGCGGTACCCCACGCATTGAAGAATGGGCCAAGGACTTCCAGTCCCAAGTGACATCCGGAACCGTTCCCACGGTCCAGTTCGTCCGGCTGCCCAATGACCACACCCAGGCCACCCGCGTTGGCGCCCCCACTCCGAAGGCCTACGTCGCCGACAACGACTACGCTCTCGGAAAGCTGGTGGACACCGTGTCCCACTCTTCCGCTTGGAAGGACACCGCCATCTTCGTCACGGAGGATGACGCGCAGAACGGCCCGGACCACGTGGATGCGCACCGCACCTTGGCGCTGGCCATCAGCCCCTACACCCAGACGGGGAAAGTCGATTCCACCTTCTACAGCACGGCTTCGATGGTCCGCACCATCGGCCTCATCGCCGGCATCGGCCCGCTGACCCAGTTCGACGCCTTCGCTACTCCCATGAACGCGTCGTTCACAGCCAAGCCTGATAACACGCCGTACACCGCCCTCAAGCCCAGCTACGACATGACCACCGTCAACGGGGCAAACGCTCCGATGGCCCCTCAGGTAGCCACCCAGGACACTGCCACCGAAGACAAGATTGATGAGCAACTCTTCAACAAGTCCATCTGGCAGTCAGTGAACGGAGCTGACTCGAAGATGCCCGAACCCCAGCACAGCGTGATCGGTTCCGGCTCAGGTTCCAGCAGCCAGCCGGCTGCGAAGGATCCCGACGGCTAGCCAGATCCTATTTGGCAGGGGCGGTCACCGGCATCGGTGGCCGCCCTCCGCTGTTCCAGTGCTGAGCGCGCTTCAAAAAACGGAACCACTTCCCCTGTCAAAGAATTAATCCAGACTCTATTCTGTTGGTGGACCGGTACATGTACGGTCTGTCAGGCCACCGGCACGTCCCGGGAAGCCCATCCCGCTCCGGGGGCCGTCTCTATGAGGAGGCGTCCATGTCATCTCCCGATGTGCCGACCCGGGGGCCCGCAAGGCCCGGTCCGTATATTGTGGCTGGAATCCTGCTGGCCATCGCCATTCTGGTTCCGCTGCTTGTCCCGGTGTATTCGATTGACCAGCCGCGGCTCGCTGGCATGCCGTTCTTCTACTGGTACCAAATGCTGTGGGTCCCGATCACGGCAGGAATGGTGGGCGTCTCCTATCGGCTGGTAACCAAGGAGGACCGCCGCCGCCGCGAGGTCGCGCGGGGCGCACGCACTGGGGAGGAGGAACAATGAGCGGGCTCGCCGTCCCGCTGGCGACCACGGCGGACCGGCCCGTCAACGGCGTCGCGCTCACCGTCGTCGTCGTCCTCTTTATCCTGGTGGCGGTCTTGGGCTTCTTCGCCGCACGCTGGCGCGCGGGCAAGGAGACAGGCTTGCACAGTCTCGATGAGTGGGGACTCGGCGGACGCGGTTTCGGAACCTGGGTGACGTGGTTCCTCCTCGGCGGGGACCTCTATACGGCCTACACGTTCGTGGCGGTGCCGGCGGCGATGTGGGCCACAGGCGCCGTGAGCGGTTTCTTCGCGGTGCCATACACGATCGTGCTCTACCCGATCGTGTTCCTGTTGATGAGCCGTTTGTGGTCGGTCTCGCACCGGCATGGGTTCGTCACGCCGGCTGACTTCGTTGGCGGGCGCTATGGAAGCAGGGCGTTGACGGTTGCGGTGGCCCTCACCGGCATTGTCGCCACCATGCCCTACATCGCGCTGCAACTGGTCGGCATCAAAGCCGTGCTCACGGTGTTGGGGCTGGGCAGCGCGCAGAATGTGCTGCTGACTGACCTTCCGCTGATCATCGCCTTCGTGGTCCTGGCCGCCTACACCTACACCTCGGGCCTTCGGGCGCCGGCGCTCATCGCCGTCGTGAAGGATCTCCTGATCTACCTCGCTGTCATCGTTGCTGTGATCTACCTGCCGATCAAGTTCGGGGGCTGGGACAACATCTTCGGTGCGGCCCAGACGAAACTCGACGCCATCAGCCCGGCAACAGGCAAGCCGGCCGGCGTCTTCATCCCGGGTGCCGCCAGCTACTCGGCGTACTGGACGCTGGCCCTTGGCTCGGCCATGGCGCTGTTCATGTACCCGCACTCGGTCACCGGGGTCCTGGCGACGAAGAGCAGGAACACCATCCGCAAGAACGCCGCGGTTCTTCCCCTGTACTCATTGATGCTGGGATTCCTTGCCCTTCTTGGTTACGCGGCCATCTCGGCGGGCACCAAGCCCATTGACCTGAACGGTACCGTCAATCCGCAACTGGTGGTTCCGCAGCTGTTCCTGGACAACTTCCCCGCATGGTTTGCCGGGATCGCCTTGGCGGCTATCGCCATCGGCGCGTTGGTCCCCGCCGCCATCATGTCGATCGCTGCCGCCAACCTGTTCACCCGCAACATTTACCGCGACCTGATCCGGCCCGACGCCGACCCGCGGCAGGAAGCGAAGGTCTCCAAGATCGCCTCCCTCGTGGTGAAGTTCGGGGCGCTGATCTTCGTCATCGCGATGGACCAGTCGGCCGCCATCAATATGCAGCTTCTCGGTGGTATCTGGATCCTGCAGACCTTCCCGGCGATCGTGGCAGGACTCTACACCCGCTGGTTCCACCGCTGGGCGCTGTTCGCAGGCTGGGTCGCCGGGATCATCTACGGAACCGTCGCTGCGTACAACGTGGTCAACCCCGTGACCAAGGCCAACTTCGGCGGCTCCATCGCCGCCATCCCCGGCACCAACGTTCAGGTCTACATCGCCGTCGTGGCCTTCGCAATCAACCTCATCGTTGCCGCCGTCCTGTCGCTGGTCTTCCGCGCGATGAAGCTCCCCGACGGATTGGACATCACCCGAAACTCGGACTACGGAGCGGACGAGGACGATCCCAAGGTTGCCGAACTCCAGCGGGAGTACCCACTGGGCGAAACGGGAGGACCCACGTTCTGAGTGGATCTGCCTGCTAGTGCTTCATCGACAGCCTTGCCACGGCAGCGATATCCCGCGGCGTTGTCCGGCAGCACCCCCCGATGAGCCGGGCCCCAAGGTCGTGCCAGGCGCGAGCCCCTTCGGCGAGGCTTGACGGGCCTCCGGCCCTTGCCCCGGCGACAGGTCCCCACGTCTTGGTGACAGCATCGTAGCTTTCGCCCGAGTTCGGGTACGCGAGCAGCGGCTTGTCCGTGGCATAGCGCAGGGCCTCAAGCGCCGGGGAGACCAAGTTCAACGGCACGCAATTCACGCCGATCGCCGCCACACGCGGCTGGGCTCCACAAAGCGCCGCCACCCGAGCAAGGGGCGTGCCGTCGCTGATGTGTCCGCCGTCCCGAAGCGTGAAGGAAAACCAGGATTCGACGTCGAACTCTTCCACGAGCGCCAAAAGCGCCTCAGCCTCCGCGAAGGAGGGCAGCGTCTCACAGGCCAGCAGGTCCACCTCAGCCCCTGCGAGCGCCCCGATGCGCGGCCGGTGGAACTCCTTGAACTCGCGCTGGGTGAGGAGGTAGTCGCCCCGATACTCGGAACCGTCCGCGAGATAGGCACCATAGGGGCCAACAGATCCGGCAATCAGCAAAGGCCCCGCATCCGGGTTTTCCACCAAGAACTCTCCCCGGGCCTCATCGGCCAAGCGAACGCTCAACGCCACCAGCTTCAAGGCTTCCGCCTCGGCAATGCCGCGCCGGGCAAAGCCCTGGGGCAAGGCTTGATAGCTCGAGGTGATGGCGATTTCGGCGCCGGCGTCGAAATAGTCGCGATGTACCTGCTTGATCAACTGAGGCTGTTCCAAAAGGACCTTGGCCGACCATAGCGGATCGTCCAAGTCGCAGCCGCGTGCTTCAAGCTCGGTGGCGAGTGCACCATCCACTGTCAGGTTTGCACCCGAATCGAGCATGCGGGACAAGCTGGTGCTGTGGCTGCTCTTGCTGTCCATAGCTTGAGCCTACGATCCTTCCGCCGGGTTTGTTTGCCTAGGCTGGCTGGCGTAGTTCGCGTCCTTGGCGCCGGCGAAACAGGTCCCCGAAATAGTGTGCCGCCATGGCGGGCGGGTCTCCGTTCAGTTGCGTTCCGGGCAGCGGCGGGGCGGTTGATCGGTAGGTGTGTCCGGTGGGGGTGCGGATTTCTAGGACGTGCCGTGTCCCGGGGCGTGTTGTTGCTGCTGTCCAGCCGGTGAGTTCTTTGGTGTGGTTGCAGGCTTCGCACAGGCCGGCGCCGTTGGCCAGGCTCGTCGTGCCGCCATGGTGCCAGGGGACGATGTGGTCGACATGCCTGATCGGCGCGTCGCAGTACGGGGTGCGGCAGGTGTCGTCGCGGGCCTGGATGAAGCGCCGCAGCCCTGCCGGGAAGAGCCGCGCCCGGGAATCAGTGGCGACAAGCTCCCCGGTCCCGGGGGCGGTGAAGAGACGCCGGAGCCAGAGCTTCAGGTCCTGGTCCTGGTCCTGGTCCTGCCCGGGCTCGGCTTGGTTCTGGTTCCCGGCGAGTAGTGTCCTGGCCCAACCCGCGGGCACGATGCCGTAGCCGGGAAGGCGTGCCGGCTCGGCATCGCCCTGGAACAGGGTCCGGTCGGTCATGACGAGCTGCACCTCGACCCCGCTGATCCCTCCTGGGGTGCCGGTGGTGCGTTCGACCAGGGCATCGGCCATGACCTGCCCCCTGCTGCGGGCGTCCCCGCCGGAGCGCAGCGAGTCTGCATGCCGGGACAGGGCCGCGTGCACGGCCACGCCCTGCGCGACCGGGAGCAGGGCGGTCAGATAGGTCATGGTGTCCGGGGCCGGGCGCAGGCTGACGTGCCGTTCCGTGGCGGCGTGGCTGGCACGTTGGGTGACCGAGCGGGGATCCCGACGGTAGGCCGCGGCTCGAGCCGCGGCGATGATGGTCTTGTCTCCGGCGCCGTCGAAGACTCCGGTGTCTGCTGCGAGCTCCTCATCCACCGCGCAGCGGTCCTCGGCGGACAGGCAGGCCGTTTCCTTCACCAGCAGGGTGGCCCGCCATTCGTTCAACCGTCCCGATTCCAAGGCGGCCAGGGTGCGCGGCATCTCTGTGACCAACGCCTTCGCCAGTCCGGAGAGCCGGGATCCGCGCGCCGGGGACTCCCGCCGGGCCAAAGCCACCTGCGCTCCGACGCCGCGTCCCTGTTCCTCGGCCGGAACGCCCGCCGCGGCGTCGGCGCTGCGCTGGGCGGCATCGAACGCGACGGCGATCCGGGCCTGTGCAGCCGCGGCCGCGGACTTCAGATCCTCCAGGGCACGCAACTGGTTTATCAGTTCAGCACGGTCGGCGAGGTCGGTGCCGCCGACCAGCGCAAAGGCAGCGGCCGGGCGAAGCGATCTCACGGCGTCGACCAGATCCTCCACCCGAAGGCGCGGCCCCTGGACGCACGGGCCAGCAGCCTCCGGAATCGCGCCGCCCGAAGGCGCGACCGCTCCGATCAGCTGCGTTCCCCGATTGCCGTCCATAGGAAAAGCTTCGCAAAGGGGTCTGACATTATTGGGCCCGAGAACCACGCCCGGGCGAAAAATCTTGAGAAGAGGCCCGGTTTTTTGGGGCGGGCCAGCGAAGGACACCAGACAGCCCGGCCCTCACTCAAGCCACTGATAGGCGTAGGCTATCGATCGATTCGGAAGTCCAGCCAGAGGAGCCCCATCGTGGACACGCGAAAACTGAAGTACTTCCTCGCCGTCGTCGACCACGACGGGTTCAACCGCGCCGCCGAGCATCTGCTGATCGCCCAGCCCTCGCTTTCGCAGACCATCGCGAGCCTCGAGAAGGAGCTCGGCGTTCCATTGTTCCATCGCATCGGCCGCAGGGCAGTCCTCAGCGAAGCCGGCAAGGAGCTGATCGGCCCGGCGCGCCTCGTCATGCGGGATCTAGACGCCGCGCAATCAGCCGTCCAGTCACTGCGTGGAATCAGGAGTGGCCGGCTCGACATCATCACCATGCCTTCCCCCGGCATCGAGCCGTTGACGTCCATGATCGCTGCCTTCACCAAGGTCTACCCCGCAGTCCGGCTCAACGTCAGTGCTGCCTTCACGCCCGAGGAAGTGATCGAATCAGTCCGGAATGGCAGCTCCGAGATCGGACTGGCGGGCTCCCCCACATCGATACTGGTACCGGGCGTCCAGGTCCTCGAACTCGAAAAACAACCGCTCATCCTCATCGTCAACCCGCAGGCCGACACCTTCGGCGCCGAGCAAACGGCCATCCAACGGGAGGATCTCGGAGGCCAGCGCATCATTGCGAGCCAGCGAGGCTCCCTCATGCGTTGGCTCGTCGACGATGCCCTGGCGCACGGGGTCGAGGTGGAGATCGTCGTCGAAGTTGCCCACCGGACCTCCATCTTGCCCCTCGTTCTGGCAGGCGTCGGGCACGCGGTGATGCCGTCGTCGTGGGCTCCCACCGCGCACAAAGCCGGGCTCCGCACCCTGCTCATCGAACCGGTGAGCCATCTGGACGTCGCGGTGCTCAGCCGTAAGGACAACCTCACCCCCGCAGCCAAAGCGTTCTTGAATGTCGCTGCGGAACACACCGAGCGCACCAACAGCTAGAAAAGGATAGGCGCTACCTATTAGTCGTATCGAAACTAAGTCTTGGACGCCGCCTACCTGCCGCTCGTCTACTTGAAGAGGAAGGCAGTGTGACTCTGCTAACAAACTCAACGAGGAGGTAGGCATGAGCGCCACCCAGAAATTCAGCATCGCATCGATCCCCGCCGATGGCGTCGGCAAAGAAGTTGTCTCCGCAGGCCGCCGCGTCCTGGACGCCGTGGCCGCGAACTCCGACGGCAAGTTCGCCTTTGAATGGACCGAATTCCCGTGGGGCTGCGGCTACTACGAGAAGACCGGCCAGATGATGGACCCCAAGGGCCTCGATGCCCTCAAGGACTTCGACGCCATCTACTTCGGAGCCGTCGGCTGGGAGAACGTCCCGGACCACATCAGCCTCTGGGGCCTGCGCCTGAACATTACTCAGAACTTCGATCAGTGGGCCAACATCCGGCCGGTCAAGTTCCTCCCTGGCATCGAGTCCCCGCTCCGGAAGGCTGACAACACGGAGCTCGACTGGATCGTTGTCCGCGAAAACAGCGAAGGCGAGTACGCCGGTCTCGGCGGTCGCAACTTGAGCGGTCGCGGGCCGGGCAACGAGGTCGCGCTCCAGACTGCACTATTCACCGAGAAAGGCTGCGAGCGGATCATGCGCTTCGCCTTCGACCTCGCCCGGACCCGCACGGTCAAGAAGGTTTCATCCGTCACCAAATCCAACGCCCAGCAGTACGGCATGGTCCTCTGGGACGAAACTTTCAATCGCGTCGCCCTCGACTACCCGGATGTCCAGACCGAGAGCGTGCTGGTTGACGCAATGAGCGCCAAGTTCATCCTGCACCCCGAGGAACTGTCGGTGGTGGTCGCGTCCAACCTGAACGCCGACATCCTTTCAGACCTCGGCTCGGCACTCGCCGGCAGCCTCGGCCTCGCCGCGAGCGCCAACCTGAACCCGGAGCGCCGCTTCCCGTCGATGTTTGAGCCGGTCCACGGTTCCGCGCCGGACATCGCAGGCAAGGGCATCAGCAATCCGATCGGCGCCATCGCCAGCGCCGCCCTGATGCTGGACCACTTCGGCCTGCACGAAGAAGCCCGCTTGGTCGAGGCGGCCATCGAGCAGACCACCGCCGCCGGGTTCTTGACCCGCGACGTCGGCGGCGAAGCCACCACGGACGACGTCACCGAAGCGATCATCAAGGCCCTGAGCCACACCCTGGCCGCCGTCTAGCATCCAGTGACGTACGACGGCGGCTTCCCGGCCGCCGTCTAACGCGGAGGTCCCTCCCCAACACTCGCGAGCTCGCGTTGGGACCCTCGGGACGCCGCTTACCCTTTCAGCTTTCTCCAGAGATTTTCCACAATGAGGTAGGAAACATGGGACACACATCGACCGCCGGCGCAGCTCCGGCCCCCAAAAAACGCTGGTACCGGCAACTGTATTTCTGGGTTCTGACCGCCATTCTCATTGGCATCCTGCTCGGCTGGCTCTCGCCGACCGCGGGCATTGCCATGGAACCGATCGGGACCACGTTCGTCAATGCGATGAGGATGCTCATTGGCCCGATCGTCTTCCTGACCATCGTCGGCGGGATCGCGAGCGTCGCGGACCTGAAGAAGGTCGGGATGACGGGCCTGAAGGCCCTCACGTACTTCCAGCTCGGCACCATTCTTGCGCTCGTGTTCGGCCTTGTAGCGATCAACATCTTCCGGCTGGGCGAAGGCGTCAATGCCTCTGCCGGCACCATCAAGACCACTGATGCCGCCGCGAAGCTCATCGACGCAGGTGCGCACCAGGAATGGTGGCAGTTCCTGACCAACATCATCCCCACAAGCATCGTCCAGCCCTTCATTGCGGGCGATATTCTCCAGATCATCTTCATCGCGGTGGTCTTCGGCATTGCGTTGAACGCGATGGGTAAGCTCGGCGCCCCCGTGCTCGACGGCGTGCAGCGGCTTACCGGCGTGATGTTCAAGATCCTGGGCTTCATCATGAAAGCCGCGCCGTTGGGCGCCTTCGGTGCCATGGCCTTTGCAGTCGGCAAGTACGGCGTGTCTTCGCTGAGCAGCATGGGTGGGCTGATCGCGCTCTTCTACATCACCTCGATCCTCTTTGTGGTGGTGGTCCTCGGCTCCGTCATGGCGTTCCTGAAGCTGAATATCTTCACGATGGTCAGGCACTTCAAAGAGGAATACCTGATCATCCTGGGCACCTCCACCGCCGAGCCCGCGCTGCCGGGTCTGATGCGGAAGCTCGAGCACGCCGGCGTCAAGAAAGAGACTGTGGGGCTCGTTGTCCCCACCGGCTACAGCTTCAACCTCGACGGCGCAGCGATCTACCTTTCCTTGGCCGCCGTATATATCGCCCAGGCGACGAACACGCACTTGAGCATCGGCCAGCAGTTGGGCCTCATCGCCGTCATGCTGCTCACGTCCAAGGGTGCTGCCGGGGTCGCAGGCGGCGGCTTCATCGCCCTCACCGCAACGTTGGCCACCATCGGCACCATCCCGGCTGCGGGCATCATGCTCATCTTCGGCATCGACAAGTTCATGTCTGAATGCCGCGCCCTCGTGAACTTCACCGGCAACGCTGTCGCGACGCTGTTCATCGCCTGGTGGGACCGCACCCTCGACGCGGACCGCGTCCGCCGCGTCTTCGCGGGCGAAGTTGTGGAGCCGATTCAGGTGGCTGACCTTCCGGCGTCCGCTGCCGCCGTCGAGCCTTTTCAGCCTGCCGACCGCCACCCCGCCTACTCGGAATCCATCTGACATGACCAACGCAATGGCCCCGAAGACCGTCCTCATCGCGCCCGACAAGTTCAAAGGCAGCCTCACCGCCAGCGAGGTGGCGGACGCCCTGGCGATCGGGCTCCGTTCCGCCGGAGCGGTCCATTGTGAGCTGCTGCCGCTGGCGGACGGAGGTGACGGCAGCGTCGATGCCGCCGTCGCCTCCGGGTTCGTCCGCCACGCTGTCGTAGTCCCCGGCCCGACCGGACAGCCCGTGCAGGCGAGCATCGCGTTCGACGGCGTCACTGCTGTTGTGGAGGTCGCGAACACTTGCGGGCTGGGGCTGTTGCCGAACGGACGGCTTTTGCCGCTCGATGCGTCGAGCCGCGGGTTCGGCGAGGCTGTTGTCTTTGCTCTTTCGTTGAGGCCGGCTCGGATCGTGCTGGCGCTCGGCGGCAGCGCGAGCACAGACGGCGGAATGGGCATGCTCACCGCATTGGGCTTCCGCTTCCTGGATGCCTCCGGCCGTTCTTTGGAGGGCAACGGGCGGAATCTTGGCCGGGTTCATTCTGCGGATGCGCCTCCTGGGCTGATTGGTGTGGAGTTGATTGTCGCGAGCGATGTGCATAACCCGCTGTGCGGGGCGGACGGTGCACCTGCGGTGTTCGGTCCGCAGAAGGGCGCATCGCTTGCGGATGTTGCAGCGCTCGACGCCGGTCTGGCGCATTTTGTCTCTGTGCTCGCTTCGGGCGCGTTTGAGGACGCAGTTTCCTTTGCCGAGCATCCCGGTGCTGGAAGCGCCGGTGGGATCGGCTTCGCGTGCATGCTGCTGGGTGCTTCCCAGGTCTCCGGAGCGGACTATTTCCTCGACCTCCTGGACTTCGACACCCGCAAGGAAGGGTGCGATCTTGTGGTGACCGGCGAGGGGAGCATCGACGAGCAGACCTTGGCTGGGAAGCTGCCGGCCGCCGTCGCGCGCCGCTCGGGCACCCGGCCGATCATCGCCGTCGCTGGCCGTTCGTTGCTGCGGCGGGAGCGGTGGTCCGAGATGTCTCTTTCGTACGTCTACACGCTGGCGGACTACACGGATCTGGACTCGTCGAGGGATCCTGTGTTGTCTGCGGAGCTGTTGCGCGGGATCGGGCGGGAGATTGGGGAGGGCCTTGGGCGCTTAGGTGGCATGTAAACAGACACGCCCGACTTCCGTGATCTCTTGCTGCCGCGGGGCTACGGTTGGCTCAATGTCGGATTGGTCAAGGGGGACACATGGAATTCGCGGAACGGCTCTCGGCGCTTGCCGCAAAGGTGCGTCAGCAGCGCGAGGCTATTCAGACCGAGGAAGCAACGAAGAACGCATTCGTCATGCCGTTCATCTCAACGATCCTCGGCTACGACGTTTTCAACCCTCTTGAGGTCGTGCCGGAGTTCACAGCGGATGTGGGGATCAAGAAAGGCGAGAAGATCGACTATGCCATCGTGAAGGATGGCGAGATACAGATCCTCATCGAGTGCAAGAAGTCCATTGGACCGGTAAGGATCGAACACGCTTCCCAACTATTCCGCTACTTTGCAGTCACAAATGCGCGGATTGCCATACTCACCAACGGCGAGGTGTATCAGTTCTTCACTGATCTCGATGCTCCGAACCGTATGGACGAAAAGCCGTTCTTGGTGCTGGATCTCAATGACATTGATGATTCGCTCCTGCCGGAACTCCAGAAACTCTCAAAAGATGTCTTCGATCTTGACTCGATCATCAACGCAGCTGGCGAACTGAAATACATCGGCGAGCTGAAACGGACACTGGCCGCCCAGTTCCGCGAGCCTGAAGACGAGTGGGTCAAGTTCTTGACAACACGTGTGTACACCGGCCCATATACGCAGCGTGTGCGCGAGCAGTTCACTTCGCTAGTCAAAAAGGCATCGAAGCAGTTTCTCAACGATCAGGCCAATGAACGTCTTAAGAAAGCCCTCGGCTCTCAGACCTTTACGCAGATCGACGATTCGGCAATTCTTCCGAAGGTGACGAGTGAGCCGGTGGTTGAATCCGACCTCGCCGAGGCCGATGGTATTGAGACCACACTCGAAGAAATCGAGGGCTACCAGATTGTCCGGGCGATCGTTTGCAGCGACGTAAAGCCCTCAAGGGTCTTCCAGCGCGACGCCAAGTCGTACTTCGCCGTACTCCTAGATGACAATAACCGCAGGCCGATAGCGCGCCTGCATTTCAACCGAACACAGAAGTACATCGGGCTCTTCGACGAACACAAAGAGGAGCGGCGTGTTCCCATCGACTCCCTTGAAGACATTTACGAACACGCTGACGCTCTTCGCGCCAGCGTGAAGGGCTACCTGTAGCACCTGTCAGCTGGGTGGTTGTCCGAGATGTCCGTATCGCGTGTCTCGCCGAGCAATCCACTGCGCGATATATTCGGAGGGTCTCGAACTGAGTTGTAAGACCTGACTTCGGTCATTTGGTTTAGTGCCTTGCCCGCGGGTTCCGGATTGCGTTGAGGACTGCTTGT
>NZ_BAABKK010000001.1:0-218980 GCF_039543785.1 Arthrobacter gyeryongensis | reverse complement strand
GGCGTCCCGCCCGGACCCGGTATATGTGAGCCCGCGTCCAAGGAAAACCCTTAACAAGTGAGCGGGGGTTTGGGTTATCAAACCCCCGCTCACCTATCACCCGGAATCCCCCAACCCCCGCTCACGTATGGGCGGGAATCCCCCAAACGCCGGCTCACGTATGAGCCGGGTATCCCCAAACCCCCGCTCACCTATGGGCCGGAAATCCCAAACCCCCGCTCACCCTGGAGCCGGGCCGCGGCCCCCTGCCCCACCTGCCGTCGGAAGAAGTGAGCGGGCGTCCGGCCGGGACCCCCTATATGTGAGCCGGCGTCCCGCCAGGACCCCCCCCTATATGTGAGCGAGCGTTGTTTGAGGATTCGGATCCTGGACTCGGATCCGCAAGCCAGCCGAACGTGCTCAGTCATGCTTGGGTTGTGATGATTCCCACGGGAAGCCTGAATAGGCGGCCCTCGAATGCGTTCGTGGATGGCTGTTCACCTAGAATTACATAAGAGATACGAGCCGGATCCCGGCGGCGTGAGAACAAAATACGGATAAGAGCGGCTGCGCATGCGCCAGTGGTCAGCTCACAACAGGAGGAATCCATCATGGCTGAGCACAACGGCGGCAACCGCGGCAACTTCGGCGGTGGCCGTGGCGATCGCGGCCCGTTCCGCGCCAACAACAATTCCGGGGGCGACCCGCGAGGATTCCGTTCCAGGGACAACCGTGACGGCGCTCCCGGCGGTGACCGAGACCGTAAGCCGGCGGGCGATGGTGAGCGCCGTAGCTTTGGTGATCGTGCTCGTCGTGATGGGGATGCGCGCCCGAGCTTTGGTGACCGAGACCGTAAGCCGGCGGGCGATGGTGAGCGCCGTAGCTTTGGTGATCGTGCTCGTCGTGATGGGGATGCGCGCCCGAGCTTTGGTGACCGTGATCGTAAGCCGTTTGGTGATCGTCCGAGCCGCGACGGTGACCGTGATCGTAAGCCGTTTGGCGACCGTGCTCGTCGTGATGGGGATGCGCGCCCGAGCTTTGGTGACCGTGATCGTAAGCCGTTTGGTGATCGTCCGAGCCGCGACGGTGACCGTGATCGTAAGCCGTTTGGTGATCGTCCGAGCCGCGACGGGGATGCGCGCCCGAGCTTCGGCGACCGCGACCGCAAACCCTTCGGTGATCGTCCTCGTCGTGATGGGGATGCGCGCCCGAGCTTCGGCGACCGCGACCGCAAACCCTTCGGTGATCGTCCTCGTCGTGATGGGGATGCGCGCCCGAGCTTTGGTGACCGTGACCGCAAACCTTTCGGCGACCGTGACCGTAAGCCGTTTGGCGACCGTCCTCGTCGTGATGGGGATGCGCGCCCGAGCTTCGGCGACCGCGACCGCAAACCCTTCGGTGACCGCGACCGCAAGCCGTTCGGCGACCGTCCGCGCCGCGAAGGCGACGGAGAGCGCCGTAGCTTTGGCGACCGCCCCGAGCGCGGTCCCCGCAAGTTCGATGGCCCACGTAGCGAGGGACGCAGCTTCGGCGGCGGCTCCTGGGAAGAACGTCCCGCGCGGGTTCCGAACGCGGCGGATCTGCGCAGCGCCAACCGCCCGGACCGCGAACGTTCCCCCGAGATCGACGACGACGTCACGGGCCAGGAGCTCGACCGTGTCACGAAGCACCAGATCAAGACCCTAGAAGGCATGAACGCCGATTGGGTCGCCAAGCACCTGGTCATGGCAGGCCGCCTTATCGATATCGACCCTGAGCTGTCCTTCCAGCACGCCTTGGCCGCTAGCCGCCGTGGTGGCAGGTTGGCCGCTGTCCGTGAAGCCGTGGGCCTGACCGCCTACGCTGCCGGCCACTATGGCGAGGCGCTTCGAGAATTCCGCACGTACCGCCGGATCAGCGGCTCCAACGTCCATTTGCCGCTCATGGCTGACTGCGAACGCGGCCTGGGGAGACCGGACCGTGCGCTGGACGTCGTCCGTTCACCCGAAGCACAGGACCTCGACGCCCCCGGCAAGGTCGAGCTAGCCATTGTGGCTTCCGGTGCCCGGAGCGACCTTGGCCAGTTGGATGCCGCGGTGGCCGAGCTGGAGATCATCCAGCTCGACATCAACCGTGCCTTCTCCTACAGCCCGCGCCTGTTCCGTGCCTACGCAGACGCCCTGACGGCAGTGGGCCGCACGGAAGAAGCCGGCAAGTGGCAGCGCCAGGCAGTCGTGGCTGAAAATGCCCTCGGCGTTGGAGACTTCGAGGACCCGGACATCATCGACCTCGGCGAGGACGATGAAAGCGAAGCTCGCAAGCCTCGTTTCAGGAACATCGAAGAGAGCACGGCGCGAGCCGAAGAAAGCAAGTCCGAGGCGGCGCCCGCACACGCGGAGACGGTCATCGGCTCTGAATCCACCGAACAGGACGACGTGGAACTCGACGACGTCGAGTCTGACTACTTTGAGTCCGACGACGCCGAGTCGGACCGCGATTCCGTCGAGGACACCGAGGACACCGAGGACACCGAGGAAGACGACGAAGACGAGGAAGACGAGGAAGAGGCTTCCGAAGGCGGCGAAGAGACCAAGAATGACTGAGGCCTCGCTGGTTTCGCGTTTCGACGCTGTCCTGTCCGATCTGGACGGAGTCGTGTACGCGGGTCCGCACGCCATTCCGGGCGCTGTGGAGTCCTTGCAGCGGCTTGAATCAGTCGGGGTGCGCCTGGGCTATGTAACCAACAACGCCTCGCGTACTCCGGCGCAGGTCGCCGCGCACCTTCGTGAACTTGGCGCGCCTGCTGAGGATAACCAAGTGGTCAGTTCCTCGCAGGCCGCCGGGGATCTTTTGGCCGGACTCCTGGCTCCGGGTTCGCGGGTAATGATTACCGGCAGTCCGGCGCTGGCCCACGAAATCGAACTCGTGGGCCTCACGCCTGTCCACAGCGCCAAAGAGAACCCTGTGGCTGTGGTCCAGGGCTTCAACCCGGAAATCGCGTGGAAGGATCTGGCCGAGGCGTCTTATGTTGTCGCCGCAGGCGCCCTCTGGGTGGCTACCAACACGGACATGTCCATTCCCCAGGCCCGCGGGATTGCTCCCGGAAACGGCACCCTCGTGGCCGCCGTCGCGTCGGCCACCGGCAAACAGCCGCGGGTAGCCGGCAAGCCGGAGGCCCCACTCTTCCACTCGGCGGCACGGAGGCTCAAGTCGGAGCGTCCGATCGTCGTCGGAGACCGGCTGGACACCGACATCCTTGGCGGCAACCGTGCGGGCTTCGCGACGGCGGCAGTCCTCACCGGCGTCGATACGCCCGAGTCCATCCTGGCTGCACGCAGCTCGGAACGCCCCGGCTACTTGCTTGCTGATCTCACGGAACTCTACGAGCCGTACCCCGAGATCATCGAGGAGAACAGCACGTTCCGCTGCGGAAAGGCAACCGCCGAAGTCCAGGATGGCCTGATCAAGGTCTCCGGGTCCGAGAAGGATCTGGACGCCTGGCGCGCTGCATGCGCAGCCTGGTGGGCGGCCACCCCCGACGCTGCAGAGGCTACATCGCCGCGCCTCGAATGGGCGGAAAACTAGACTGGTCCAATGAGCGAGTTGAACGATCACCCGGAGAGCGCCGCCGAAATGAGTGCCATCGATGTGGACGGCCTCGAACCGCAACGCGTCGAACCGCACGATGCCCCATGGCCGGACGACCCTACCGCGACAGGTGACGGCGCTGTGGATTCCGCCTTGGAGCGGCTGGCGGGCATCTCCACTGTGCCGGTGGCCGAGCACAGCGGCGTCTACGCCGAGATCCATGACTCCTTGATGGCGTCCCTCGACGACGAAGAACGCTGAGCATGGCCAGACTCGACCAGGAACTCGTCAGCCGTGGATTGGCGAGATCGCGGACCCATGCCGCGAAACTCATTGCGGACGGAAAAGTCAGTTCCGAAGGCAGCGTTCTCGCCAAGGCAGCGCAACAGGTCTCCGAAGAGACGGAAATCGATGTTCAAGCCCACGCCGAGGACGTCTACGTCAGCCGCGCCGGACACAAACTCGCCGGGGCACTGGCGGCCTTCCCTTCCGTTCTTGTGAAAGGGAAGCGGTGCCTCGACGCCGGGGCCTCCACCGGTGGCTTCACTGACGTGCTGCTCCGGCAAGGTGCCGCGCACGTCGTGGCGGTCGACGTCGGGCATGACCAGTTGGTGCCGTCCCTGCGGAATGATCCCCGCGTCGCAGTCCATGAGGGCGTCAACGTCCGCTACATGACGCCCGAGCAGATCGGCGGCCCGGCCGCGCTCACCGTGGCAGACCTGTCCTTCATTTCCCTCACCCTGGTTCTGCATCCGCTCGCGGCATGCACCGAACCCGGGGGAGACCTCGTGCTCATGGTGAAGCCGCAATTCGAGGTCGGCAAGGAACGGCTGAGCCGCACCGGCGTGGTCACCTCCGATCATGAACGACGGCGCGCGGTGGCCCAAGTTGCCCAAGCGGCCATGGATGCAGGGCTTGAACTTTGTGGCCTGGCACCGAGTCCCTTGCCGGGCCAGGACGGAAATGTGGAGTACTTCCTGTGGATAAAACGCAGGATGCAGCCGGACTTGCCTAAGATCAAAGAGCGGGACGAGGAAGTTGCTGCACTGATGGAACGACTCTGGCCCACCCACTAGAAAGCAGAACACCATGAGCAGGCGCGTTTTGGTCCTTGCCCACACCGGGCGTGAGGACTCCCTTCGCGCGGCCTGGGATGCCTGCGGGCAACTCCACTACTCAGGCCTGATCCCTGTGATGCAGAAGTCGGAACTGGACGACATCGAACGGTTCTACGGCGTAGTGGATAAGCCAATCGAGATACTCCACGAGGATGTCCGGTTGGAGGATGTCGAACTTGTCATGGTTCTTGGCGGTGACGGCACCATCCTGCGCGCTGCCGAGCTGGTCCGCAACGTCGATGTACCCCTGTTGGGCGTCAACCTCGGGCATGTCGGGTTCCTCGCCGAAAGCGAGCGGGCCGATCTTGCCCAGACCGTCGAATGGATTGCCAGCCGCGAATACACGGTGGAAGAGCGCATGACCATCGATGTCCAGGTGTGGGTCCGGGGCCAGAAGATCTGGCATACCTGGGCCCTCAACGAGGCCGCGATTGAAAAGGCCGACCGGGAGCGCATGATCGAAGTGGTGACCGAAGTGGATGAACGTCCGCTGACGTCTTTCGGCTGCGATGGAGTGGTGCTCGCGACTCCTACGGGTTCCACGGCCTACGCCTTCTCATCCGGCGGGCCCGTGGTGTGGCCTGAGGTTGAAGCCCTGGTGATTGTCCCCATCAGCGCCCACGCCCTCTTCGCCAAACCCCTCGTGGTTTCGCCGCGGTCCAGGCTGGCTGTGGAGATCCTCAGCCGGACTGACGCCCAAGGCGTGCTTTGGTGCGATGGCCGCCGTTCCGTGGACCTCCCGCCCGGCGCGCGGATCGAAGTAACAAGGTCCACCCGGCCTGTGCGGCTTGCCCGCACCCACCAGACCCCGTTTTCAGCGCGGCTCGTGCGGAAGTTTGAGCTCCCCATCCACGGCTGGCGGGGGCCGGCACCCCGTTCGGCTGACATCCACACCGGTCCTACCCCCGTGATCAGGACCTTCAAGCCCAGCCCTTTGCCGGCGCCCCAGGACGTGCGGACAGGCAGAGCGGCCGACCCCACAAAGGAGATGTAAACCATGATCGAGGAACTCCGGATCCGTGATCTCGGCGTCATCACCGACGCCACGTTGCCGTTGGGGCGCGGCCTGAGCGTCGTTACCGGCGAAACCGGTGCCGGTAAGACCATGGTGGTCACCGCCGTGGGCCTCCTCCTGGGAGCGCGGTCGGACGCAGGCGCGGTACGTTCCGGTGCCAAGTCGGCCTCTGCAGAGGCCCGGCTCTTGCTTGATCCGGCGCACGCCGCCGTGGAACGGGCCGTGGAGGCCGGCGGCGACGCGGAAGAGTACGACGGCGGCACCCAGCTCTTGCTGGCCCGCACCGTGGGCGCAGACGGCCGTAGCCGTGCTTTCGTGGGCGGGCGGTCGGCGCCTGTGGGCGTACTGGCGGAACTTGGCGAGAGCCTGGTGGTGGTGCACGGCCAGTCGGACCAGATACGTCTCAAGGGTGCCGTGGCGCAGCGGCACGCACTGGACCGCTTCGCCGGGGCCGAGCTCGCAGCGACGCTCGCCGAATACCAGGAGCTCTACAGCCACTGGAAGTCAAGTCAGGCGGAGCTCGACACCCTCCGCGGCGAGGCCCGGGAAAGGCTGCGTGAGGCGGAATCGCTCGAGGTCGCACTCAACGAAATCGACGACGTCGATCCCCAGCCCGGCGAGGACGAATCCCTCAAGGCCGAGGCAGTGAAGCTGGCGAACGTGGAAGAGCTCCGCATCGCCGCCGCGGCAGCGCATGAAGCCCTGATCTCGGAGGAATTCGGTGAAACAGCTGATGCCACGACGCTGATTGACTCGGCCAAACGGGCATTGGACCAGGTTTCCGAACATGACGAAGCGTTGGCGGGAGCCGCCGCACGCCTCGCCGAGATCGGCTTCCTCATCAATGACATAGCCGGGGAGCTGTCCAGCTACCAAGCGTCCCTGGACTCCGAGGGGCCCGAACGGCTTTCGGAGATCGAGGAGCGGCGCGCAGCACTGGCCAAACTCATCCGGAAGTACGCTCCGAGCATCGACGAGGTCTTGGAATGGGCGGCAGCGTCGAGGACCCGGCTTGACGAACTGCAGGACGACTCGAGCCGGATCGAAGCCCTTGATGCCGAGGTAACCGCCGCGGAGTCAACGCTGCGAAAGCAAGCCGCGCGCATCTCGAAGTCGAGATCAAAGGCGGCCAAGGAGCTCTCCGCGCGCGTAAGTGCGGAGCTCGCGGCGCTTGCGATGGCCGACGCAACCCTGGTGATCGAGGTGGACAGCCAAGGGCAGTTGGGGCCGCACGGCGTCGACGACATCTCCTTCCTCCTGCAACCGCACGCTGGCGCCCCTGCCCGTCCTCTCGGCAAGGGCGCGTCCGGTGGTGAATTGTCCCGCGTCATGCTTGCCATCGAAGTGGTCCTCGCCGCTGTGGACCCAGTGCCGACCTTTGTCTTTGACGAGGTAGATGCCGGAGTGGGCGGGCGTGCCGCCGTCGAGATCGGACGCCGGCTTGCGATGCTGGCCCGCCACGTCCAGGTGCTGGTGGTGACCCACCTGCCGCAGGTGGCTGCGTTCGCCGACCAACACATCCGCGTTACCAAGACCTCCGTCAGGGGAAGCGACGGTAAGACCGCCACGGGCTTCACCTCCAGCGACGTCCAGCTCCTCGATGACGAGGAACGCGTGAAGGAGCTTGCAAGGATGCTGGCAGGCCAGGAAGACTCCGAGTCTGCGCGTGCGCATGCCCAGGAATTGTTGGACGACGCGAAGCTTCTGCCCCAGAAGGCGTAGCCACCCGGGCGCGGTCTGGGACATCGGTCACATGAGCGCCTTCGCCGGTCGGGGAGGCTCCTTCTGCGGTACCTGAGGCCAAGTAGCGGATTCCCGGGCGGCTGAGCTGTTTTGCCGGTCCGGGTGGACATTACTCTTGATCCTTGCCCCATGGCAGGGGACTATTGAGCATTTGGGAAAACGGCTAGCGGATCCTTTGGAGGCGCAATTGATGATAGGCTCGAATTCCGTGGTGCAGCGATCAAATTCCCGTGTAAATTCCCGGTTCCCGGGCTCGTCCAAGACGACCAAACACATCTTTGTCACTGGCGGTGTGGCGTCCTCGCTCGGTAAGGGACTGACGGCTTCGAGCCTCGGCCACCTGCTGCGGGCACGCGGTTTGTCTGTAACTATGCAGAAGCTCGATCCCTATCTCAACGTGGATCCGGGCACGATGAACCCCTTCCAGCACGGCGAAGTCTTCGTCACTGACGACGGCGCCGAAACCGACCTCGACATCGGACACTACGAGCGCTTCCTCGATGAGAACCTTGAGGGTTCGGCCAACGTCACAACGGGCCAGATCTACTCGACAGTCATCGCCAAGGAACGGCGTGGTGAGTACCTCGGCGACACCGTCCAGGTCATCCCGCACATCACGGATGAGATCAAGCGCCGCATGCGCCTCCCCGCTGAGGGCAAGAACGCTCCTGATGTCATCATCACCGAAATCGGCGGCACCGTTGGCGACATCGAGTCGCAGCCTTTCCTCGAGTCCGCACGCCAGGTCCGCCAGGACATCGGCCGGAACAACGTCTTTTTCCTCCACGTCTCCTTGGTGCCGTACATCGGCCCCTCGCAGGAACTGAAGACCAAACCAACACAGCACTCTGTTGCCGCGCTGCGCTCCCTCGGCATCCAGCCGGAAGCGATTGTGATCCGCTCGGACCGCGAAGTGCCTGACGCTATGCGCGAAAAGATCGGCCGCATGTGCGACGTCGACATTGACGCAGTGGTCAACGCAGCCGATGCTCCCAGCATCTACGACATCCCCAAGACGCTGCACTCCCAGGGCCTTGACTCCTACGTCGTCCGAGCCCTGGATCTCCCGTTCAAGGACGTCGACTGGACCAGTTGGGACAAGCTCCTCGAAGCTGTCCACAACCCCAAGCACCACGTAGAAGTTGCCTTGGTGGGCAAGTACATCGACCTCCCGGACGCTTACTTGTCCGTGACAGAGGCCTTGCGTGCCGGTGGTTTTGCGAACGAAACCAAGGTCAAGATCCGCTGGGTCCCGTCCGACGAGTGTGAAACCCTGGAAGGCGCCACCAAGTCCTTGGCCGGCGTCGACGCCATTTGTGTTCCCGGTGGCTTCGGTATCCGTGGCCTGGAGGGCAAGCTCGGCGCACTCAAGTTCGCCCGCGAGACGAAGCTTCCGGTGCTGGGCCTTTGCCTCGGTCTTCAGTGCATGGTCATTGAGTACGCCCGCAACGTGGTCGGCCTCGAGGGTGCGTCCTCCAGCGAGTTCGAACCCGACTCCAAGTACCCGGTCATCGCCACGATGGAAGAGCAGCTCGACATCGTGGACGGCAAGGGCGACCTTGGCGGCACGATGCGCCTGGGCCTTTACGAAGCCAAGTTGGATGAAGGCTCCGTGGTTGCAGAAACCTATGGCGCAACAACCGTCAGCGAGCGTCACCGGCACCGCTACGAGGTCAACAACAAGTACCGCGAGCAGATCGCCTCCGAGGGACTCGTGTTCTCCGGAACGTCTCCCGATGGCAAGCTGGTTGAGTTCGTGGAACTGCCGCGCGACGTACACCCGTACTACGTGGCAACACAAGCCCACCCCGAGCTCAGCTCCCGCCCGACGCGCCCGCACCCGCTGTTTGCCGGCCTCGTGAAGGCTGCGCTGGAGCGTCAGTCAGGCATGGATTCGCTAGCAAAGTCAGCCCGCAAGGTCGCTGCGAAGTAATCGCTCACACGAAATGAAGGACGGCGCGATGCCCGGTATTTCTGAAACCCCCAGCACTTTTCGGAAGGTTTCGGACATGCCGAGCCCGCGCCGTCTTTTGTCGTCCAGCAAGGTCTATGAAGGCCGTATTTGGGACGTCGTCAGTGACGCCTTCGAGCTCGGCGAAGACACCGGCACTTTGGTCCGCGACTACATCGACCACCCCGGGGCTGTAGCGGTACTGCCGATGAATGTCGACGGCGAAATCCTGTTGCTCAAGCAATATCGCCACCCCGTGGGCATGGAGCTGTGGGAGATTCCTGCCGGGCTTCTTGATGTGGCCGGCGAAGACTTCGTAGCCGGCGCAGCCCGGGAGCTCGCAGAAGAGGCAGATCTCACCGCAGCCACGTGGAATGTCCTGGCCGACTTCTTCAATTCTCCGGGATCCTCGAGCGAGGCGATCCGAATCTATCTGGCGCGGGGACTGGGAGACGTGCCCGAGGCCGAACGCCACGTCCGCACGGAGGAGGAATCCGAAATCGAGCTGGTGTGGGTGCCTCTCGATGAAGCTGTTTTGGCAGTGCTGGAAGGCCGCCTGCACAACCCGTCCGCCGTCGTCGGGATCCTCGCCGCCGCAGCTGCCCGCGCTGACGGCTTCAGGAACCTGCGGCCGGCCAATGCCCCCTGGCCCGCCCACCCGAGCCAGCGCTGACCGTGCCCCAGCTCGCGGAGACCAGGGTCCAGACCGCCATTGACCGGGCCGTCACGGACTACCTGCAGCACCTCGGCGTGGAACGCGGCCTCGCAAGCAACACCTTGTCCGCCTACCGCAGGGATCTGTCCCGCTATTCGAACTTCCTGGCAGGGTCCGGTGTCGACAAGCCGGGAAATATCTCCCGCCACAATGTCACCGCCTTTGTCCAGGCTCTGGCGGACGGCTCAGACGGCGGCGCCGCACTCGGCGTCCGTTCGGCGGCACGCACCGTGGTTGCCGTCCGGGGGCTCCACAGGTTTTGGGCCCTGGAGGGGACGACGACGGCGGACCCCGCGAGCGATGTCCACCCGCCAATGCCCGGCAAGCGTCTGCCGAAGGCCATTAGCGTCGGCGAAGTGACCCGCATACTTGAGGCTGCCGGTGCCGATACCGCCACCGGGTTGAGGGACCGCGCGCTCTTGGAGTTCCTCTACTCCACAGGTGCCCGCATCAGCGAAGCGGTGGGCCTTGACGTCGACGATGTCTCCCTCGAGGCGGAGGCCGATGGGCCCGCGATCGTCCGGCTCTTCGGAAAGGGATCCAAGGAGCGCTTGGTGCCGCTAGGGTCCTACGGTGCCCGCGCCGTCGGATCCTATGTGGTCCGCGGAAGGCCTGCGTTGGCCGCCAAAGGAAAAGGCACCCCGGCGCTGTTCCTGAATGCCCGCGGCGGGCGGATCAGCAGGCAAAGCGCCTGGACCATTCTCAAGACTGCGGCCGAGAAGGCCAACATCACCAAGGATGTCTCCCCGCACACCCTGAGGCATTCTTTCGCCACTCATCTGCTTGAGGGCGGCGCCGATGTCCGGGTGGTGCAGGAACTCCTGGGCCATGCCTCGGTGACCACCACACAGGTGTATACCTTGGTCACTGCCGACACCTTGCGCGAGGTGTATGCGGCTGCGCATCCGCGGGCACTCGGCTGACCGGTCCTTAGTGCAGCACGTTGAAGGTCAGCTCTACCGCGTTCAAGAACAGCGCCAGAATGGACATCCCGAGGCCGGCCACGAGCAGAAGGCCCGGGTGCGCCACGCCCACAACCACCCGCCTCAGATCAGGCCGGGAGCGCAGGAATTTCTTTGGCACCCGTGAGCTGGCGGGACTTTGGCTCCAGCCACGCAAACGTCGCAGGAACCAGGCGCAGCGGACGATGAAAGCCATCCACAGGACCGAAATGACAAGCGGGACTGCTGCCACGAGCAAGTTGAAGCCGAGGGCCGTCACTTCGCGTTCGGAATTTCCCACTGCGGCCTGGACAGTCGTGGAGATCGAGGCGCCCATGACCAAGGAGACGCCCCACACGAGGAATGCAGTGGATCAACACCGCCCAGAAACCGGTCCATGCCCACCCGGCGTAGAGCGGATGCCGGACCAGCCAGCCAGGCAGCCAGGCCTCGGAAGCGTCCGCTGCCTGGGCACTCGCCTCGCTCCCCAGGGCATCTGAAGGGCTTGCCGTCGTGGGACCTTCACCCCCATCCACGCTCATGGGCCAACTGTAGCAAGGACACACTTGCGAAGCCCCGCAGAGTTAGGCTTGGTCAATGACCGCAGCCCACGTCACCCTGTGCTTCCTGCTCCGCGACGGCGACGCCGGCCAAGAGGTGCTCCTGGGCCGGAAGAAGACCGGCTTCGGCACAGGGAAGATTGTGGGCGTCGGCGGACATGTGGAGTCCGGAGAGACAGCGGCCGAAGCCGTATGCCGGGAAGTTCAGGAGGAAATCTTCGTCCATGTGGAAGAATCGGACCTCATTCCCGCCGGGACAGTGGATTTCGTCTTCCCCGCCAAGGCTGAGTGGAACATGTTCACCACGGTGTATCTGACCGGGAGATGGACAGGCGAGCCAGCCGAGAGTGACGAAATAGCGCCGCAGTGGTACCGGGTCGAGGGGCTTCCTGTCGAACAGATGTGGGCCGACGCCGAACACTGGCTGCCCGCCATGATTTCCGGTCAACGCATCGCAGTTGAAGTTGTGCTCGCTGATGACAACGAAAGTGTTGCCGAAGTTCACACTGGCGAGTGGCTGGATTCGGGAGCAGCGCGCTAACGTCCGGCGGCAACGAGAACGACGCTGGGCCGGTCCCCAGAATGGACCCATTCTGGTGACCGGCCCGGCGTCGTACTTGGTGAAATTACGGCAGGTGCCGTTCATCCACGCCGTTGTATTCGCTGAGCGGACGGATCAGGGAGTTCGATCCGAGCTGTTCCATGATGTGTGCGGTCCAGCCTGTGATGCGGCTGGCGACGAAGAGCGGGGTGAAGGTGGGGGTGTCGAAGCCCATGAGGTGGTACGTGGGTCCGGCGGGGTAGTCGAGGTTGGGCTTGATGGCCTTGGCCTCGTCCATGGCCTGTTCGAGGCCGTTGTACAGGCCCAGGATCTCGGGCCGGCCGTAGTGGGCGATCATCTTGTCCAGTGCGGCCTTCATGGTGGGCACGCGGGAGTCGCCGTGCTTGTAGACGCGGTGCCCGAATCCCATGACCTTCTTCTTCTGCGCCAGGGCGTGCTCCATCCAGGTCTTCGCCCGGCCGGCTGCCTCATCGAGGGATTCCTCGGTGCGGATGCCGATTTCCTCGAAGGTGTGCATGACGGCCTCGTTGGCGCCACCGTGCAGGGGACCTTTGAGGGCGCCGATCGCGGCGGTGACCGCGGAGTGCAGGTCCGAGAGGGTGGAGGTGACAACGCGTGCCGTGAACGTGGAGGCGTTGAAGGAGTGCTCGGCGTAGAGGATCATCGAGACGTTGAAGGCCTTCACGACTTCTTCCACCGGGTCCTCGCCGAAGGTCATCCACAGGAAATTCGCGGAATATCCGAGGTCGTCCCGCGGTGCCACGGGTTCGATGGCCTGGCCCTCCGCGCGCCGCCGGCGCTGGTCGTAGGCGACCACTGCCGGCATGGCGGCGAACAGGTCAATTGCCTTGGTCATGTTGGCTTCGGGCGTGGATACCTCGGCCAGCGGGTGCCGTGCTCCCAGCACTGAAGCGGCCGTTCGGCAGACATCCATGGGGTGGGCAGTCGTCGGCAGAGTATCGATGACCTGCTTAACTACAGGGTCAAGGGCGCGGCCCGCGCGCTCGCGGGCTGTGAACTCTGCAAGCTCCTCCGACGTGGGCAGTTCACCGTTCCACAGCAGGTAGGCGACTTCCTCGAAGCTGCACTTGGCGGCGAGTTCCTGCACGGGGTAGCCGCGGTACAGCAGCGAGTTGGTGTCAGGGTTGACCTTGGAGATCGCGGTGTAGTCAACCACGACGCCGGCCAGGCCCTTCTTGATCTCAACAGCTACCATGCTGTCCTCCTTCGTTCATCGGCAAGCCCTCCGGACTAGCCGGAGCGCCTGCATCCCTTGGTTGATCCAGTTACCGGCTGAGCCCAGGAACCTGGAAGTTGAAGACGCCCGTGTCGAATTGGTTGTAGGCCTCGTAGTCCACGAGGTCATAGAGGCGGGCACGGGTGAGCATGTTCTCCACCTGCGCCTCCTGCGTTCCTGTGGCCTTGATCGTTTCCAGCGTACGCTCTGCAGCCCCCATGGCAATGCGGAGCAGGGTGACGGGGTAGATCACCATGTTCACGCCGGCGCCCTGGAGTTGTTCGGCGGTGAAGAGCTCGCTTTTGCCGAACTCGGTCATGTTGGCCAGGATCGGCACGTCCACTGCGTCGCGGATGGCTTGGAACTCGGACAGATCCTTCATGGCTTCGGGGAAGATCGCGTCGGCGCCGGCGTCGACGAGTGCTTTGGCGCGTTCCTGGGCGGCCTGGATGCCGTCGACGGCGCGGATGTCGGTCCGGGCCATGATGAGGAAGTTCGCATCGCGGCGGGCGTCGGCCGCGGCGCGGATGCGTTTGGCGGCGGTGTCGGTGTCGACCACGTTCTTGCCGTCCAGGTGCCCGCAGCGTTTGGGGTTGAACTGGTCCTCGATGTGGCAACCGGCGAGCCCGGCGTTTTCGAGTTCCTGGATGGTGCGGGCCACGTTCATCGGTTCGCCGAATCCGGTGTCGGCGTCCACGAGGCACGGGAGTTCGGTCATGCGGGCGATCTGCCCGGCCCGGGTGGCGACCTCGGTGAGGGTGGTGAGTCCGATGTCGGGCAGGCCGAGGTCGTTGGCGAGGACGGCACCGGAGATGTAGACGCCGGGGAAGCCCTTCTCCTCGATCAGGCGTGCCGAGAGCGGGTTGAACGCGCCGGGGAACTGGGCGATGGTGCCCGAGTTCAGGAGTTCCCGGAGCTTGAGGCGCTTCTGTTCCGGGGTGGTGGTGGAGTAGAGCATCTAGAAGAGTCCCTTCGGTGCGGCGGCGAGGTCGATGACGCCGGGTGCGGCGGTGATGTTCAGCTGGTCCAGTTCGCCCGGGCCCAGGTCCGGGAGGGCCTCGGCGGCGGCGAGGAACCGTCCGATCTCGGCCTCTTCCACCAGCCCGGCCGCGAGGGTGCGGAACTTGTTCACGTACTGTTCCCGGGCGAAGGGCCGGGCGCCGAGGGGGTGGGCGTCGGCCACGGCGATCGACTCGGTGATGACGGTGCCGTCGGTGAGGGTGATGACGACGGTGCCGCCGAAGGCCTTTTCCGTGATGTCCAGGGAGTGGTAGCGGCGGGTCCATTCGGGGTCTTCGACGGTGGTGACCTTGTGCCAGAGTTCCACGGTGTCGGGGCGGCCGGCGCGTTCGGGGCTGTAGGAGTCGACGTGGTGCCAGGAGCCGTCCTGCAGGGCGACGGTGAAGATGTAGGGGATGGAGTGGTCCAGGGTTTCCCGGGACGCGGTGGGTGAGTATTTCTGGGGGTCGTTGGCGCCGGAGCCGATCACGTAGTGGGTGTGGTGGCTGGTCTTGATCAGGACGGAGGCCACGTTGGCCGGGTCCGCGGCCTCTGGGTGTTCCTTGTTCAGTTTGCGGGCGAGGTCGATCCAGGCCTGGGCCTGGTATTCGGCGGAGTGTTCTTTGGTGTAAGTGTCCAGGATGGCGCGTTTGGGCTCCCCGGCCTCCGGGAGCGGGACCTCGTAGGAGGCGTCCGGGCCGTCGAGCATCCAGGCGATGACGCCGTCTTCGCCTTCGTAGATCGGCACGGGGGAGGTCTGGCCGCGCATGGACCGGTCCACGGCCTCGACCGCCATTTTCCCGGCGAATGCGGGGGCGTGGGCCTTCCAGGTGGAGATTTCGCCCTTGCGGGACTGCCGGGTGGCGGTGGTGGTGTGCAGGGCCTGGCCGACGGACTGGAAGATCGTCTCGACGTCCAGGCCCAGCAGGGTGCCGATGCCGGCGGCGGCGGAGGGGCCCAGGTGGGCGACGTGGTCGATCTTGTGCTTGTGCAGGCAGATGGCCTTGACCAGGTTCACCTGGATTTCGTAGCCGGTGGCGATGCCGCGGATCAGGTCCCGCCCGCTGGCCCCGGTGTGCTGGGCCACGGCGAGGATCGGCGGGATGTTATCGCCCGGGTGGGAGTAGTCAGCGGCCAGGAACGTGTCGTGGTAGTCGAGTTCGCGCACGGCGACGCCGTTGGCCCAGGCCGCCCACTCGGTCGAGACCCGGTCCGTGATCCCGAACACCGAGGAGCCCTTGCCGTTGGTGGTGGGCGCGTGGGTCAGGGCCTGCGCCCGGGCGGCGATGATCGGGGCCCGGTTCAGGGAGGCAACGGCGACGGAGGCGTTGTCGATGATCCGGTTGATGACCATCTCGGTGACCTCGGGGGTCACCTCGACGGGGTCCGCGGCGACCGTGGCGATCTTGTGCGCCAGCTGCTGCTCGCGGGGAAGGTTTTCTTCGCTCTTGTAGACGCGGACGTGGTTGTTCTTCACCATGGTGTTCCTTCTAGTGAGGGGTGTGGGTGGCTTTGACGTGGGAAAGACTGCGGTGCAGATGGACGGTGGTGGCGGCTTCGGCGAGCCGGGGGTTGCCTGCCGCGATGGCTTCGGCGATCGCGGCGTGCTCGGCCGCGGCCGCTTGGAGGCGTCCGGTGTCATCGGCCGCGAGGCGGCGGACCCGCACGAGGTGCACGCGCAGGGCCCGCATGGCCTGGGCGAGGTAGGAATTGGAGATGGCCGCATCGATCGCCTCGTCCAGCCGTCCCACCAGGGCGTAATAGTCGTGCCGGGAAGGGTCGCTGTCGTTGAGCATCTCCGGTGCCCGGAGCAGCTCGGCGTGGAGTTGCTCGAACACCGGGCGTTCACCGCGCACGGCGGCGAGGGCGGCGGCTTTGCCTTCCAGGGTTTCGCGCAGCTCGAACAGCTCGTCGATGTCCTCCAGCGAGATATCGGTAACGACGACGCCGCGGCCCCCTGCCGCCCTCGTCAGCCCTTCCGCGCTGAGCCGGCCCAGCGCCTCCCGGACCGGCGTGCGGGACACCCCCAGGCGTTCGGACTGCTCCACTTCCGCGAGGACCGTGCCCGGTGCCAGGCGCCACTCAATGATGTCTTCACGCAGGGCCGCATAGGCTCTCTCGCTGGCACGCACGGACCCTCCTTCACTGGGCGGACATCCCCAGTGTATACACAAATGGCGCCAAAGCCTAGCTTTTCTCCGAGAATACCCGGCCGATGATCGACCAATGTATACATCCAGGATGAATTGTGGGCTAACTCCGGTTCCAGCGGTATTCGTTCTCCGGCCGTCCTGGGGTACCGTATCGCGCATTCCGTGTGACCATTCCGGCATCGGCCAAGTACTCGAGATAGCGGCGCACGGTGACCCGGGACATCCCCAGGGCGACAGTTGCCTCGCTTGCGGACACGGCCCGGCCAAGGCTGGCCAGAAGGTCTTTGACGGACTCCAGGCTATGGGCCGAAAGGCCTTTGGGCAGTGGGACTTCGGTGGGCGCGCGGAGACTGGCAAACGCCTGGTCAACATCGCTTTGCGAGGCTCCACTCGCCCGAGCGCCCGACGCCGGTGCGGCGAGTTGCTCGCGGAAGGTGCGGTAGCTGGCGAGTTTGTCTGCGAACGTTGCGAACGTGAAGGGCTTGATGAGGTACTGCACCACTCCGATCGACACCGCGCTACGGACAATGTTCACTTCCCTGACGGCGGTGATGGCGATGATGTCCGCAAGGAGTCCCGAAGCGCGCATTCGGCGGGCAACATCCAGTCCGTGAAGATCCGGCAAGTTCATGTCCAGCAGGACGAGGTCCACCGGCTGTCCCGCAACCGCGAATTCGTTGAGGAGCCGCAGGGCCGACTGTCCGTCCGGGGCCGTTCCCGCAACTGTGAAGCCGTCGATTCGGCCGACGTAGACGCCATGGGCATCGGCGGCGATGGGTTCGTCCTCGACAACGAGGACGCGGATTTCGGTCATTCGGCTCCTTTCCTGGAGTCCGGCGCGGGGAGCACCACGCGAAAGAACGCACCACCCAAGGCGCTCGTGGATTCGCTGATGGACAGCGTACCGCCAAGCCGCTGAACTGCTTGCCGGACCAAGGCCAAGCCCACGCCGCGGGAAGGAGCTCCGGGTTGACCCGCCTGGCCGATGCCGGCGGCTTTGGTGCTGAATCCGTATTGCCAGACGTCGTCCACGATGCCGGGATCGATGCCGTGGCCGGAATCGGCCACCGTGAATGTGGTTCCTCCAGGTCCGGATTCGATGTCCAGTTCAACTTTGCGCGGCGGGGGAGCGGCAGTGGCGGCGTCGAGTGCGTTGTCCAGCAGGTTTCCCAAAATGGTCACGAGGTCCTGGACGGCGAGGCCCTGTAGGCCGTCCCCGCCGGTCACCGTGACAGTCAGCTCCGCTCCGCGTTCGTGCGCCTCGGCGGACTTCCCCATGATGAGCGCACTCAGGACAGGCTCGTCCACCGAGGCCACGAGGTGGTCGGTCAGCTGCTGACTCAGTTCAAGGTCCTTGGTGGCAAAGTCCAAGGCGTCGGTGGTCCGCCCGAGCTCCATGAGGGACACGATGGTGTGCAGCCGGTTGGCGTGTTCGTGGGTCTGGGCCCGCAAGGCGTCGGACAGGGTCTTCATTGTTTCGAGTTCACTGCCGAGGGACTCGATTTCCGTCCTGTCCCGGAGCGTGGCAACGGTCCCGAACACGGCAGGTCGCGGCCGACCCCTCATTCCGGGCGGTCCCACGGCGGGCGCCTGGTTCACCACCAGGATCCGGGACCCCGTGAGGTGGATTTCGTCGTGTGCCGTCCGGCCGGACGCGAAGAGCCCGTGGAGGCTGGGCTCCAGGGGCAGATCCGCAAGGCGAGGTGCGGCTCCCGCGGCGGGATCGACGTCGGACCTTTCCAGTCCCAGCAAATCCGCGGCCTGGTCGTTGTACATGACCACACGGCCGCCCGTGTCGATCAGGACGACGCCTTCGCGGACCGAATGCAGGACCGACTCGTAATACGCGAACAATTGCGCCAATTGCTCCGGTCCCCAGCCCCGGGTGACCGAACGCAGGTACCGGCCCAGCAGCCAGGAGGCCAGTGAGCCTCCAGCGAGCATGGCCAAGGAGAAGGCGATGATCGTGGTGAGCCGGGCTGACACCGCGACGTCCACCGTCCGCACCGTGACACCCGCCGCTACGAGTGCCCGGACTTTCCCGGAGGAATCCTCCACGGGAACGATGGTGCGGACGGAAGGGCCGAGCGTACCGGCGGTGACCTCAGTGAAGGTCTGCCCGTGCAGGGCAGGATCGATGGTGCCGATATAGGGTTTGCCGATTTCGTCGGGGTTCGCATGGGTCCAGCGCGTCCGGTCCGGAGCCATGATGGTGATGAAGTCGGTATGGGCGTTCGCCATGACCACCTGGGCGTATGGCTGCAGGGCGGCGGACGGATTCGGTGTGCCGGCGGCCTGAAGGACGAGGGGATTGGCTGCGATCGCCGCGGCTACGGCCTGCATGCGCTGGCCGGCGTCGTTGTAGGCCCGGTCCCTGGCATCCACGAAGGCCACCGTTCCGACGATCGCGGTGAGCGCCAAGATGAACAGCAGATTTGCCACAAAGAGTCTCCGGGCAATGCTCCAGCGTCGGATTACGTGCTCCTTTCTGCGGGCCATCCTGTGACCAATATGAACGCAACAGTGATACATGTCACGCCGCGCCTAATGATGGGTATCACAGCAGAGCGACGCAGGGACATTTTGCAGGGACCACGGCGCTTTCCAGAGTATCTATAAGGAGCAAAGCCATGACCTCTCAAAGAGGAGAGATTGCACCCGCCAAGGCCGGGCGCAAGGGGCTGGACAAGTCGCATTACCTCTACATCGCCGTGATCGCCGCAGTAGTACTGGGCGCCGTCGTCGGCTTGCTGTTCCCCGAAGTGGGTAAATCCCTCAAGCCTTTGGGTGACGGCTTCATCAAGCTCATCAAGATGATGATCGCCCCCGTCATTTTCTGCACCATCGTCCTGGGCATCGGATCGATCGCCAAGGCTGCCACCGTTGGCAAAGTCGGCGGGCTCGCACTCATCTACTTCCTGGTGATGTCAACGTTCGCTCTCGCCATCGGTTTGGTAGTCGGCAACATCATCCACCCAGGCGAGGGCCTGAAGCTGATCCCGTACAACCCGAACGCGCCTGCTTCCGCGAACAGTACCGCTGACTTCCTGCTGGGCATTATCCCGGGAGACATTCCCGTGCTGCCCACGCTCTTGGTAGCCATCTTGGTGGGTTTTGCGCTGCAGCGCATGGGCTCGCAGGGCCAGCCGGTGCTCAAGGCCATCCAGCACGGACAGGCGCTCGTCTTCCGCATCCTCATCATGATCATGTGGCTGGCCCCGGTCGGTGCTTTCGGCGCCATCGCCGCAGTGGTCGGTGCCACCGGTGTGAAGGCCATCTTCGGCATGCTCACACTGATGGTTGCGTTCTACATCACCTGCGCGCTGTTCATCGTCGTGGTGCTCGGAACCTTGCTGCGGGTGGTTGCGGGTGTCAGCATCTTCCAGCTGATGAAGTACCTGGCCCGCGAGTACCTGCTCATCTTCTCCACCTCATCGTCCGAAGCGGCGCTGCCGAGGCTCATCGCCAAGATGGAGCACCTCGGCGTTTCCAAGCCGGTTGTCGGCGTCACGGTGCCTACTGGCTACTCCTTCAACTTGGATGGAACTGCCATCTACCTGACCATGGCCTCGCTGTTCGTCGCCAACGCCATGGGTATCCCGCTGGACCTGGGTGCCCAGGTATCGCTGCTCGTGTTCATGATCATTGCGTCGAAGGGAGCGGCAGGCGTTTCCGGTGCCGGCCTGGCCACCCTCGCTGCTGGCCTGCAGGCACACCGGCCCGAACTGCTGGGCGGAGTCGGCATGATCGTCGGCATCGACCGTTTCATGTCGGAAGCCCGCGCCCTGACCAACTTCACTGGCAACGCCGTCGCCACGGTGTTGATCGGTACCTGGGTCAAGGAAATCGACCGCAACCAGGTCACCAACGTCCTCTCCGGTGCAACGCCGTTCGACGAGCTGACCATGATCAGCCACCACGCTGAAGCCGAAGTGAAAGAGGCCGTGGCCGCTTAGTGCGGCACGCTGTTTCGAAGCATCCACGCAGGCAAGGCAGGAACCCGTCAGGGGGACCTGCCTTGCTTGCTTTTATTTGGCACCGTGGACCAACCTTCTACCTCAGCTAGAAGGTAAAGGCTCAAACTGCGGGCAATGTCAAGTTCCGCAGAATGCCGTGTCGGGCGCTGTAGCCTAGGTGGGGAGCAGTGCTGGTGCTGGAGACAGCCGCAGGAAATGACCGTCGTGGAGAGAGTGGATAGATACGTGAGCAGCGAACGGGGAACGACTACGCTGGAGGGCACGGATTTCGATCTGGAAGACGCCGTCATGGGGCCTACGGGCCGCCCGCACCGCGACTTCCCCGAGCCCGCGCCACTGGCCTCCCATGGCCCGGCCCGCGTCATCGCCATGGTGAACCAGAAGGGCGGCGTGGGCAAGACCACGTCAACCATCAACCTCGCCGCTGCGCTCGCAGAATACGGCCGGCGCGTCCTCCTTGTTGACTTCGATCCCCAAGGGGCTCTTTCCGCGGGGCTGGGAACGAACCCGCACGAGCTCGACCTCACCGTCTACAACGTCTTGATGGACCGCAAAGTGGACATCCGCGACGCCATCCAAAAGACCGGCGTCGAAGGCATCGACCTCCTGCCGGCGAACATCGACCTCTCCGCCGCGGAGGTCCAGCTGGTAAACGAAGTAGCCCGCGAGCAAGTGCTGGACCGCGCGCTCAAGAGCGTCGAGGACGACTACGACGTTGTTCTCATCGACTGCCAGCCGTCCCTTGGGCTGCTGACGGTCAATGCCTTGACGGCTGCGCACGGCGTCATCATCCCGCTGATCTGCGAATTCTTCGCCCTCCGCGCGGTGGCACTGCTCGTCGAAACGATCGAAAAGGTGCAGGACCGGTTGAACCCGCGCCTGCAGGTGGATGGCGTGCTCGCCACGATGTACGACGCCCGCACCCTGCACAGCCGCGAAGTCATTTCGAGGCTCGTGGAGGCGTTCGGGGACAAAGTCTTCGAGACCGTCATCAAGCGTTCCATCAAGTTCGCCGACGCCACGGTTGCCGCGGAGCCCATCACCAGCTACGCCGGAAACCACATCGGTGCCGACGCCTACCGCCGCCTGGCCAAGGAACTGATTTCGCGCGGCGGCGCACCCTAGCCCGCGTGGCAGAACCGCTCACCCCGGAAGCCCCGCCTTCGGGATGGAAGGCCGGCTTTGAGGTCCGGCTGGCGAACTTTACCGGTCCCTTCGATCTCCTGCTCGGCCTGATCTCCAAACACAAGCTGGACATCACCGAAGTTGCGCTGGCCACCGTCACGGATGAGTTCATCAAGTACATCCGGCGCCTGCAGGAGCTGGGCGAGGACTGGGCTCTGGACGAAGCCAGCGAATTCCTGGTCATCGCCGCAACCCTCCTGGACCTCAAGGCCGCAAGGCTCCTGCCGGCCGGCGAAGTCGAAGATGCCGAGGACATTGCCTTGTTGGAGGCCCGGGATCTCCTCTTCGCCCGCCTGCTGCAGTACAAGGCTTTCAAGCAAGTGGCCGCGATCATGTCCGGCACCCTGGAGTCCGAAGCGCGGCGCTTTCCACGGCAAGTCGCGTTGGAAGGGCATTTCGCGGCGATGCTCCCCGAACTGATTTGGCGCCACACTCCGGAGCAATTCGCCGCGCTTGCGGCCAAGACCCTGGCGCCGAAGGACGACACGCCCGAGGAAGTCGGGCTCGACCACCTTCACGGATCACCCGTCAGCGTCAAGGAACAAGCAGAGATCATCGGGTACCGCTTGCAGCGCGGCCAGCCGCAATCCTTCAGGGCCCTTATTGCCGACGCCGAGTCCACGCTTGTTGTGGTGGCCCGGTTCCTGGCGCTACTCGAGTTGTTCCGCGACCGGGTGGTGGCGTTTGAGCAGCCGGGTCCGCTCGCCGAACTGACCGTCCGCTGGACAGGGCGCCCCGAAGGCTGGAGCAGCGACAGCTTGAGCGATGAGTACGAGCAGATCGACAAGGGAGAGGAACCGCTGTGAGCGAGCAGGAAACGGACGGGGACGGCCTCGCCGAGCTTGAAGCCCTACCTGGTGGCGCCCGCGCGGCCCTCGAAGCTGTGCTAATGGTGATTGACCAACCGGCCACCGCGGAAGAGCTCGCTGCCGGGCTCAACGTGACGGTCGCCGTCGTCGAGGATTTGCTGGAGGGACTGCGGCAGGAGTATAGCGGCTATACTGTTAAAGCCCCGGGCAGGGACGCTGATGACTTGCACACTGATGCAAGTGCCAGCGCTGCACCCCGGGGTTTTGAGTTGCGGAACGTTGCCGGAGGGTGGCGGATCTATTCACGCGCGGATTTTGCTGACGTCGTGGGCAGGTTCGTTCTTGAAGGCCAGACCGCGCGGCTGACGCAGGCAGCCCTTGAAACCATGGCGGTCATCGCGTACCGGCAGCCGGTTTCCAGGGCGCGGGTGTCGGCCATCCGCGGCGTCAATGTCGATTCAGTCGTTCGGACCCTTGTCCAACGCGGGCTGATCGAGGACTCGGGTACCGATCCTGAATCGGGGGCGATCCTTTACCGGACCACCTCGTACTTCCTCGAGCGCATGGGCATTGGCTCGGTGGCGGAACTGCCTAAATTGTCCCCCCACCTTCCGGGGCTGGAGGGCATCGAGGAGTTCTTCGACGCCGAACGCATGTAGTCGCGGGAAACCCGGCGGCAGGCAAGCTAGACAACTCAATATTGCAAGGATCTACAAACGCCCGGCTAGTAGCGGGCAGACACACAGGACAGATATTCTCTGTCCGGCTGGCTTACGTTGAGAAAGAACAAGCCGGCCACCATAACAAAAGGACGGGTCATGACACAGGCGGGACGCCAGGGTTCACCACGTAATAGTTCGGGACGAAACAATTCCGGACGCAACGAGTCGCAAGACTCAGGCCGCAACAACGCAGGCCGCAGCAGTGCCGGCCGCGCAGGAGGCAGCAGCTTTGGTGCCGGCCGGGGTGGCGCGAGCCGTGCCGGTGGCGCCTCTGGAGGCAGCAAGCGCAGCTTCTCCCCGGGCGGAGAACGCCCCTTCAAGCCCACGCGTCCGCGTGAAGAACGCCCCTTCGATCCGGACAACCCCACCTCGGCCGGAGGCTACGAGCGCCGTGAAGAGGCGAGGCCGGCCAAGGCCCCCCGCAAGCCAGGCTCAAACAAGCCCGGCTTCGGCAAGGCTCCGGGCACTCCAGGCGCGTTGAAGCCCAAAGCCAGCAACAAGAAACAGTACGCTTCCCGCGCCTTCGGCAGTGAGCGCTTCGGCCAGAACCTTGGCCCGATCCGCAAGCCCCGCGGCCGCCGCGGCGAGGTGGTCCAGTCCGAGCAGCACGACCCCGATGGCGTACGCCTGCAGAAGGTCATGGCGCAGGCCGGCGTGGCCTCCCGCCGCGTGTGCGAGGAAATGATCGAGGAAGGCCGCGTCGAGGTCAACGGCCAGCTCACCACCGAGCTTGGCATGCGCGTCGACCCCGCCACCGCCGTGATCCACGTGGACGGCATTCGCATCCAGCTCGATGACACCATGCTCTACATGGTGTTCAACAAGCCCAAGGGTGTCGTTTCCACCATGGAAGATCCCGAAGGCCGTCCCTGCATCAGCGATTTCCTCAAGTCCGCCAAGAACAAGGGAGAGCGTCTCTTCCACGTCGGCCGTCTTGACGTCGCCACCGAGGGCCTGCTGCTGCTGACCAACGACGGCGAACTCGCCAACCGCTTGACGCACCCTTCCTATGAGGTGCCCAAGACGTACCTGGTACAGGTCCGTGGTCCGTTCCCGCAGGGCGTCGGCGCGAAGTTGAAGGAAGGCATCGAGCTCGAAGACGGCATCGCGTCCGTCGACTCCTTCAAGCTCGTGGACTCCACTCCGGGCCACGTCCTGATCGAGGTTGTGCTGCACTCCGGCAAGAACCGTATTGTCCGCCGTTTGTTCGAAGCCGTGGGTTTCCCCGTGCTCCGTCTCGTGCGCGTCAAGATCGGTCCCATTGGCCTGGGCGACCAGCGCCAGGGGAGCATCCGCAACCTCGGCAAGCAGGAAGTCGGACACCTCCTGGCCTCCGTAGGACTGTAAGGCATGTCGGCATTCCACTCGCACGGCCGGGGCCACCTTGACGGCCCGGTGGTCGTTTTCGGCACCGGCCTGCTCGGAGCCAGCATCGGTCTCGGCCTGCGTGGCCGGGGTGTCTCCGTGTTCCTTTCGGACCCCTCGCCAACCAACCAGGCCGTAGCCGTGGATATCGGTGCGGGCAGGCCTCTATCCGAGCTTGGCGACCCGCCCCAGCTGGTTGTTGTCGCGGCGCCACCGGACGTGACGGCCGACGTCGTCGAGCGTGCCCTGGGTGAATACCCGCAGGCCGTTGTGGTGGACATTGCCAGCGTCAAGCTGGCAATCCAGGCCGAGCTCCGTGGCCGTGGAGTGGACATGTCCCGTTACGTCGGGACGCACCCGATGGCGGGGCGTGAGAAGTCCGGGCCCGTCGCTGCACGCGGCGAGCTCTTCACGTCCATGCCCTGGGTCCTTTGTCCGTCCGACGAGACAAGCGCCGACGCGCTTCAGGCTGCGCGTTCCCTCGCCGGGGACCTGGGGGCAATAGTCTCCCAGTTCACGGCGGAGGAACATGACGAAGCCGTTGCTTTGGTATCGCATTTGCCTCAGGTGATGTCTTCGCTTCTCGCCAGCCGCTTGCAAGGGACACCGCTTCACGCGCTGTCCCTGGCCGGCAACGGGCTGCGGGACACCACGAGGATTGCCGCCAGCGATCCCACTCTTTGGGTGCAGATCCTTGGCAACAACGCTGCCAAGGTGGTGGCTATCCTCCATGGTGTCCGCGAGGACCTCAACCGTTTGATCGGTACCTTGGAGGATCCCACGGCCCCGGGGGCCCGCCTGGATCTTGCCCAGCTCATCAGCGAGGGCAACGCCGGGCAGGCCCGGATCCCAGGAAAGCATGGCGGACCTCCGCAGGCATATTCATGGCTTACAGTTCTGGTAGACGACCGGCCCGGGCAGATCGCCAGGCTGTTGACGGAGATCGGTGAGATCGGCGTCAACGTTGAAGACCTCCGCTTGGATCACTCGTCCGGGCAGAACGTTGGCATGGTGGAACTTTCCGTTATGCCCAACAAGCACGACCTCCTTGTTGAAGCCTTGACCGACCGTGGATGGCGGGTACTCCAGTAATGAAACGTGAACTTTTCGGCCCGGAGACCGTCGTACGTCCGGGCAAGCCGCTCGTTGTCGCCATCGACGGCCCGTCCGGCTCCGGCAAGTCCAGTGTCAGCAAGGAAGTTGCCCGGCGCTTGAAGCTCGCCTATCTGGACACAGGTGCGATGTATCGTGCTTTGACCTGGTATTGCCTCAAGACCGGCATCGACCTCGCCGACGGTGCCGCCGTAGAGCAGGCCTCAAAGGATCTACCGCTGGAACTCAGCACGACCGCCAACGTCGAATACGTCAGTGTTGCCGGCGTGGACATCACGGAGGAAATCCGCGAGCCGAGGATCTCCTCGTCCGTCAGCGCCGTTGCAACAACCCTGGGTGCCCGCAACGAATTGATTCGTCGCCAGCGCCAGCTGATCGAACAGCACCACCGCCGCATGGTGGTGGAGGGACGGGACATCACCACCGTCGTCGCGCCCAACGCGGAGGTCCGCATGTTGCTGACCGCCAGTGAGGAAGCCCGGCTGCGGCGCCGCGGCCTCCAGCTGGGCGGAACGCAGAGCCAGGAGCAGCTCGCCGCCCAAGTGATCCACCGCGACGCCAAGGATTCCACTGTGGTGAACTTCACTCAAGCGGCCGACGGCGTCGTGACCCTGGATTCCTCGGACCTGGACTTCGAAGAAACGGTCGAAACGGCGCTGAGCATTGTGGGCAAGGTCATCTACGGTGACTGACGCCCGGCTCCCGGCACGCTGGACCATGATGTGGAGCCGGCCTGTTGGCTGGCTGTTGGATCATGCCTTATACCGGACCGCGATCGCGGGGCGCTCCAATGTTCCCAAGTCCGGCCCGGTCATTTTCGCGGGCAACCACATCAGCTTCCTGGATGGGCCGGTGATGTTCGGCGCGGCTCCACGGCCCATGCACATCCTGGTCAAGAAAGAGATGTTCAAGGGTTTTCTGGGAAGAGTTCTTCGTGCCTCGGGGCAGATTTCCATCGACCGTTCGGGCGATCGAGCGGCGCTCCAGCTCGGAAAGCAAGTGCTCGACGCCGGCCGTTGCGTGGGGATTCTCCCCGAAGGAACGCGGGGGAGCGGCACCGCCGGCAACATCAGCAATGGCGTCGCATGGCTCGCGTTGATGTCCGGGGCCACAGTGATTCCCGTGGCCATCCTCGGAACGCGGATCGGAGACGAACATCGCGATTCCATTCCGAGGCTGCGCCGACGCCTGCACGTCAGTTTCGGAGCCCCTTTGAATGTGACCCGCAGAAATGGCGAGTCGGGGCGTGTTTCAATGGACAGGGCGGCTGCGGAGATCCGCGCTGCGCTGGCTGGACACGTCCAGGATGCCGTCAAGACCACCGGCCAGTCCCTTCCGGGGGACTAAATGAACCGGCCCACAGCCAATGCAGCACCGCCAAGAAGAAGTAGCCGGGACGCCGGCAGATCACCACTAAGGAAAGTGCAATGAGCGATACGACTCACAAATCCGGCAACATCGGAGCCGGCGACGACGAATACACGCCCACCGGCACCGACCAGGTGGCTGAAAACCTCGCCGCCCTGGACGACGACGAAGCCGAACTCCGTGCGGCCTCCCTCCGGGCAGGCCTTGAAGACTATGACCTCGACGAGGACGACGCCGCCCTGCTGAGCGGACTCTACGACGACGAAGGCGAAGACGGTCCCCTCAAGCTGGACCCGGTCCTGGCCATCATTGGCCGCCCCAACGTCGGCAAGTCCACGCTGGTGAACCGCATCCTGGGCCGCCGCGAGGCCGTCGTCGAGGACACCCCTGGCGTTACCCGTGACCGTGTCATGTACTCGGCACACTGGAACGGCCGCAACTTCACGCTCGTGGACACCGGTGGCTGGGAGCACGATGCGAGGGGTATTCACGCCCGCGTCGCCGAGCAGGCCGAGATGGCCGTGGAACTGGCTGACGCCGTGCTCTTCGTGGTGGACTCAGCCGTTGGCGCCACTGCCACGGACGAAGGTGTCATGAAGATGCTGCGCAAGTCCAAGAAACCGGTCATCATGGTGGCCAACAAGGTTGACGACTTTGCGCAGGAAGCCGACTCGGCAACGCTTTGGGGCCTTGGCTTCGGCGAGCCGTACCCGGTGTCCGCCCTCCATGGCCGCGGCGTTGCCGACCTCCTGGACCACGTCATGGACACCCTGCCCGAGTTCTCCACGGTGGAAGGCGTCGAGCGCTCCGGCGGTCCCCGCCGCATCGCCCTCATCGGCCGCCCGAACGTCGGCAAGTCCTCCTTGTTGAACAAGCTTGCCGGCTCCGAGCGCGTAGTCGTTGATCCCCTCGCCGGGACCACCCGCGACCCCGTGGACGAATTCATCGAACTGGGCGGCCGCACCTGGCGCTTCGTGGACACGGCAGGCATCCGCCGCCGTCAGCACATGGCCCAGGGCGCGGACTTCTATGCTTCCCTGCGTACGCAGGCCGCGCTCGAAAAGGCGGAGGTCGCCGTCGTGCTCCTGGCCGTTGACGAGGTGCTCAGCGAGCAGGACGTCCGCATCCTGCAGCTCGCCATCGAGTCGGGCCGCGCGCTGGTCCTCGCGTTCAACAAGTGGGACCTGCTCGACGACGAACGTCGCCGCTACCTTGAGCGTGAAATTGAGCAGGATCTGGCACACGTTGAATGGGCCCCGCGGGTCAACATCTCCGCCAAGACCGGCTGGCACAAGGACCGTCTGGTGCCCGCGCTGGACCTCGCCTTGGAGAGCTGGGACAAGCGCATCCCCACCGGACGCCTCAACGCGTTCCTGGGCGAGCTCGTGGCTGCCCACCCGCACCCCGTCCGCGGCGGCAAGCAGCCCCGCATCCTCTTCGGCACCCAGGCATCCAGCCGTCCGCCGAAGTTCGTGCTCTTCACCACCGGCTTCCTGGACCCCGGATACCGCCGGTTCATCACCCGCCGGCTGCGCGAAACCTTTGGCTTCGACGGCACGCCGATCGAGGTCAACATGCGCGTCCGCGAAAAGCGCGGCAAGAAGCGCTAATTGAGACGCGCATCACAGATGACACCCGCCAAGGTGTCATTGAGAACCTCGAACATCGTGTAAGCTTTTTGAGGTGGTTCGGCCGGACTGCTTAGGTGAAAATCTAGGCGGAGAACGGCAGGACTGACGGGCTGTAGCGCAGCTTGGTAGCGCACTTGACTGGGGGTCAAGGGGTCGCAGGTTCAAATCCTGTCAGCCCGACCAAAAAGCCGTGGGAACTCTAGGGTTCCCACGGCTTTTGCGTTTAAGCGTTCATGTTGCCTCGCCAATGCGGCGGATTCTGACACTCCGTGGGATCGACTGCCCTCGGATGTCGGATTCTGCTCAATCTCGGGACCTGACCTCGCCGTCCTGACCTTGTTTGAAGGGCCAGGGCTTTGAAACGACGTGACTCGCCGTGTCGTAAGCGGTTTCCCAAACCAAAGAAGGTCAGGACGGCGCATGCATCGAGGTGCGTGCGATTCTGCTGGATCACCGGTTCTGGCAAGGCCCGCAACCCCGGAATCATGCGGCGAGCACTTTCGAGGAGCGGAGTGATCCAGCAGAATCCGGTGCTGTCCGAGGAAGGCGCACTCATTTCCACGGCCCTGGGCACGGACCCCGACAGATGCAGGAGTTCGGCCATTCCCATCGAGACAGCGCGTTCAAGCGCCGGCTGCTCCTCACGGTTCTGGCCCTCTCCTGTACCTATTTTTCCTGTAAAGGTACTCATTTTGAGGTGTTTGAGCACTCAATTTGCAGCATGAGACAGCCCGGTGGGCAAATCCACGGGTAGCTTGACGCCAAGGACGTTTTCTAGATGGTCCTTTTTGAGGTCTGTGTTTCACCACAGTTTGCACTCGGTTCGCAAAATAGTCAGGTGCAGCACCCGGAGCAAGGAGAACCTTGAGAATGAATTTGCGCACTCTTTTGAAGTCGAACTCAAAATCGACAACGACCAAAGCGGCGGCTGCGACTGTCGCACTGTGTCTCTCGCACCAGCATCTTATGCACAGACGATGCAAGAAAACGACCAAGAAGGCCGCACGGCGGAATCTGCGGCGTCTAAAATTCAAGAAGCAGTCAATGCCGCGGGGCAAAACGATGCTGCCGTGATCACTCCGGAATCTGCGGTAGGCGGCGTGGTTACATCTAGCGTCCGCAGCGGCACAGTGGAGATTACAAAGGATGGATCGGATGCCAGCGCGGTCCTAAACGGTGGGGAGGATGGACTCCCGATCTCGCTTGGATTGCCGACGGCGGAAGATGCGAAAGACGCGAGGGTATCGGCAGACGGGACAACGATTTTCACAGACCCGAACGGTTTGGTTGATGTAGGGGTTCAGACTTTGAATGACGGTGCGGTTCGTGCCCTTACCGTCATCAACAACAGCGAAGCCCCAGTCGAGTACGAGTATCAGATCGATGTCGAGGCGGGCGTGGTTTTGGAGCCTGCTCACGGCGGGGCGATCTTGTTCAAAGGCCGGGACGGCTCGTCGGAGGGTGCGATTCTTCCCGCATGGGCAGTGGATGCCAACGGGTCTCCGGTCAAGACCCACTATGTGATCACAGGCCGCACGGTTACACAGGTCATTGAGCACAAGGCTGAAGGTGTCGCATACCCCGTCGTTGCAGATCCCAAGGTCTACTACGCTTGGTGGCAGCTCTTCACCTGGTCTGAGTGGCGCTGGAACGGGGACTACAGGATGAATCAGCTCTCGATTGCACTATCAGCATGGGGACGCCACGACGTGATCTTCAACGCCGGACAGTTCCTGACGTCCGGATGGAATCTTCTCAGGCAAAAGCACTCCTCGTGGATCTTCACTGATTCGATGCGGCAGCAGTGGGAGTGTCATGTCCTTGGAGGCCTGGCTGAATGGGGGACGTTTGATCTCGAGTATGAACGGCCTTCCAACCCGAATTGGCGGAGCCGGATTGGTTCAGTCTGGCCACTCAGCGCCACCTGCAACTGGTAAATCGGAGGGCTGAATACATGCGGGGCTTACGACCGGCGGCAACGGCGCTAGTTTTGGCTGCTGTGATTCCGTGGTCGCTGGGAGTCTATGCCGTGTTTTTCGAATCAGCGCAGTACACCGGGCAGGGCCTCTTCGACTCTTACGTCGCGTTTCAGGGCGGGTCTAACCTTGGCAACGTCATTTGGTTCGTAGTTTGGAGCGGAACGACCGGCGTGGTTTGTTGGACGCTTGTGCGGAGGATTGCTAGATCGTTCGATGCCAGGAAGGCGGCTCGTTTCGTGTTGTTCGCCTACGTTGTTCCGTCGATGCTCCTCATCTTTCCAGACACGGCCATGGGCTTTGCTGTGTCGCACGTCCGTGCTTTTGCGGATGGTGCAGTTCCACATTCGCCCCTAGCATTGTTTCTCTTCCAAAGTGGAACACTGGGACTCATCCTTGCCGTGGTTCTGTCTGTGATCCATCGGGTATCCGCTGCCAGGAAGCGAGTGCACGCGGATTGAGCCGGAGCGGCCTCAGCCCAGCTCTCGGTGCCGGCAACTTCGGCGAAGAGGGTTATCCAGCAGAATCCGACAGTGTGACCTCGCTGTCCCGACCTTGTTTGAAGGTCAAGAGCTTTGATGTGGTGTGACTCGCCGATCAAAGTTGGGGCCAAGATCAATAAGAAACTTTGATGAGCAGCAGAAGACTTTCAAAAGTCTCGATGCGACTGCATCAAGCAAGTGACCCTCGGGCGTCGCGGATTCGCAGGCACGCATGACCAGTGCGGACGCTTAGGCGCTAGCCTTTGAGGACGGCTTCAAGCTTGTGGACGAAAGCATTATGGACCGTGTCAGATACAGCCACGCTGCATCTATTGATGCCACCCGAATCGCCGTCGTCTACGAAGATTGGCGAAGTGCGCTGGCTGGTCGGGTTTATGACCTGCGCCTCCTCGAAGAGCTGGACTTCGACCGGCGCCAGCCAATTCAAACCGCCATGGGCATCGTGCTTGGAGAGCTTGTTGAACCCATGGATGAAGGACGAGAACGGGACAGTAAGGTTCTGAAGCCGATTAACGCAGAGTACCTGGGAATCCACTGGTTCGGGAGCGTTCCATAGAGAAGCGTCAGCTCGGTCCTTGACACGTGCACATTCAAGAGTTGGCCCTATTCACTGCGGTGAATAGGGCCAACCCACGAAATCGCTTTGCGAGTTCAGAATGTGAGGCGCCTTAGCCGCGCCCTGTCATGCGCCGGATACCTACGAAAAGGATCAGCGTCAGGTAGATCCAGATAGAAGAGAAGACGCTCAGCCCGGTCTGTTGGCTTGCCGTCAAATGCAAGGGTTCGGCGAGAATTGTCGACATTGCACGCGCCGCCAGCCCAGGTAGGGCGCAGACTGTCATCAGGGCGAAGAGCCTCGGCGAGCGAAGATATATGCCCACGAGCAACCATCCCAGGGCGAGGCCCCATAGCGGCAATTGCACGGCTCATGCACCACCTTTCGGATTCTTGGACAGCAGCAATCTATGGCCGACATGTGGCGTCTCAGTGGTCAAACCTAAGAATTAAGTGGTCGACAGTACCGATCTACGTGTTCAATTCCGCGAGATCTCGGGGTTCTTGTCAGGCGTCTAAGTGTGCCCATGTCTCCGTCTACGTGTTGGACCACCCCCGACTATCATTGGACGGTGAGTGAAACCCTGCCCCCTTGCCCCGAATGCGCCAGCGAATACACCTACGAGATGGGCGCCTTGCTGGTTTGCCCCGAGTGCGCCCACGAATGGTCGCCGGTCGCGTCTGATGAAGCGGCATCAGAGTCCACGGAGATTAAGGACGCCGTGGGCAATGTGCTCGCGGACGGGGACACGGTCACTGTAATCAAGGACCTCAAGGTCAAGGGGAGCGCCACGGCCATCAAGGTCGGAACCAAGGTCCGCAACATCCGCCTCGTGAACGGCGTGGGGGACCACGACATCGACTGCAAAGTGGACGGCTTCGGCCCCATGCAGCTCAAGTCCAGCGTGGTCAAGAAGGTCTGACGCGCCCCCAAAGGCAACCCCCAGTCCCAAAGACAACAAAACCCCGCCGTTCCACTGGAGGAGCGGCGGGGTTCGTCGTTTCGCGACTCACCGCACGCGAAACAAACCTCACGCCCCCTGCAGCGCCCCCAACGCCTTCACCAATGGCTCTAGCTCCGGCACCGATTCGGCGGCCGCCAGCGATTCCGCGAGGGTTTCGTCGTGGACCGGACGAGCCGCCAGCAACAGCTTCTGGCCGGCCTCGGTAAGCTCCGTGTAGATGCCGCGCCGGTCGTCGGCGCACAAGATCCTGGTCAGCAGCCCCCGGTCTTCGAGCCGGTTCACTAAGCGGGTCGTGGCGCTGCTGGACAGTGCTGTTGCTCTGGCGAGCTGCTGCATCCGCATGTGCCAGCCGTCCTGCCGGCTCAACGCGTCAAGCACCGTGTACTCGACCACCGAAAGATCCGCAGCGGACTGCAACGCCTTCTCAAGCGCTGCCTCGATGTTGCCGTGCAGCGCGGCGAGAGTCCGCCACCCCTGCGCGCGCACCTCAACGGCGTCGTCCTTGATGCCCATGTCTCCCGAAACTCCTGCCGATTGATGAAGAATCCAGACGCACGCAAAGTAGTTGCTTGCGCAATTACATGGCGTGTGCAACTATGTATGCAGCGTCTGCAACTAATATTCTACGGTTCTCGGCGGCGCACTTCCAGTCTCACGGGAATCCATCCCCACAAAGGAGCAACAACATGCCTGCAGGGTTGATCGCCCTTGCCGTCGGCGGATTCGGCATTGGCCTGACCGAGTTCGTCATCATGGGCCTCTTGCCCGAGATTGCCACCGACTTCGGAGTCAGCGAAGCGGCCGCCGGCTGGTTCATCACCGGCTATGCGCTGAGCGTCGTTGTCGGTGCCCTCCTCGTTACAGCCGCAGTCACTCGTTTGCCCCGCAAGCCTGTCCTGATCGGGCTCCTCGTCCTGTTCATAGCGGGTAACTTCCTGTCCGCCATCGCGGACAGCTACCCGGCAATGCTGATCGGGCGCATTGTCGCCGCACTCTGCCACGGAGCCTTCTTCGGTATCGGCTCAGTGGTGGCGGCAGGCCTTGTCCCGGCCCACAAAAAGGCCGGAGCCATTGCCATCATGTTCACGGGCCTCACCGCCGCCAACGTTCTGGGCGTTCCCTTCGGTACCTTCCTCGGGCAGAACCTCGGCTGGCGCTCCACCTTCTGGGCCATCACCATCATCGGTGTCGTCGCGCTCATCGGCATCGCCCTCATGGTCCCGCGCACCAAGGAAGGCGCCGCCAGCAGCCTCCGCAGCGAGCTTGGAGCGTTCAAGTCCAGCCAAGTGTGGCTGTCGATTATCGTCACAATTCTCGGCTTTGGCGGCATGTTCGGTGCCTTCACCTACATCGCCTTCACGCTGACCCAGGTCTCCGGATTCGATCCCCATGCCGTTCCTTGGCTCCTGGTCCTGTTTGGAGCCGGGTTGTTCGTTGGAAATATCGCCGGCGGCAAAGCGGCCGACAAATCCATCGACAAGACCCTCGTGGTCATCCTCGCGGGCCTCGTGCTGGTGCTCGTGTTCTTCGCACTCACCGCCGGGAGCCCGGTGGCCACCCTGTTCTCACTGGCACTCATGGGCGGCTTCGGCTTCGCTACCGTCCCCGGCCTGCAGATGCGCGTCATGCACTTTGCCACCACCGCGCCCACCCTCGCCTCCGGCGCGAATATCGGCGCCTTCAACCTCGGCAACGCCCTCGGCGCCTGGCTGGGCGGGGTCACCATCACCATGGGCCTGGGCTACACCTCGCCGATCTGGGCCGGGGCCGCCATCACCGTAGCGGCCCTGCTCGTCATGATCGCCGCTGCAGCGGCTGCCCGGCGCGGGGGAGCGGCGCAGTCAGCTTCCGCGCAGCAAGCAGCCCCCGACGTCGTCCGCGAACCTGAGGGGGCGACGGTCGCCTAGGCGAAACGCGGGTCTCTAAGAATCAGTCGTCGCTCGAACCGCGTTTGGCCAGGATCTCGCCGTTGGTCTGGCACGTGGGGCAGTACTGCAGCGAAGTCCCCACGAAGGCAACCTCCCGCACGGTGTCCCCGCAGACCGGGCACGGCCCGCCGGTCCTGCCGTGCACGCGCATCGAGGCCTTCTTGGCCGCCTTCAGCGCATCCGGTTCCTTGCCCGAGAGATCCTTCATGGCACCGCTGAGAATGTCCTGCATCGTGGTGAAGAGACGCTCAACCGCGTCCGGTCCCAACGAAGAAGCAACGGCGACGGGAGACAGCTTGGCTGCGTGGAGTATCTCGTCACTATAGGCATTCCCGATACCCGCGATGAGTTTCTGGTTCTTCAGGACCCCCTTGACCTGCTGCCTCTTCGTGAGAAGCCTGCTGAACTGCTCCAATCCAAAGGCCGGGTCGAGGGGATCCGGGCCGAGCTCGGCAATGCCATGGACTTCCTCGGGCTGACGAACGATGAAGAGGGCCAAGCCCTTCCAGGTGCCCGTGTCGGCAAGGGTGACGTCGTAATCGTGGCCATTGTTCGAAAAGCCCAATTGCGCGGCGAAGTAGCCGGCTGTCGCGGTCGCTTCAGTGTCCGGTTGGTTGTCGGCGAACCATAGCCAGCCGGACTTCGCAAAACTGACCACCAAGTAGATGGGCTCCGCATCGGCGCTCTGGGATACGGCAACCATCTCGAAAACGAGGAATTTCCCCCGTCGGCCGATGGATTCGACGGTCCGCCCGATCAGCGATTCATTGGGAACATCCGCCAGTTTCAGGGCGAACGCCGATGGCAGATGCAACTGCGTGAGGCGCGCCCCGGACAGCTGCTCGTCCAGAAAGTCGCTCAAGGCGGTGATTTCGGGCAGTTCCGGCATGATCGCGTTCCTCCGACGGCGTTGCAGGACTATGCGGCTCGAGTCTGCTCCTAATCATCCCAGACACCTGTGGGGAGGGGGCATGGATGTGCTTATACTTTCAGCGGTGGCCGGATGACCGGGCCGCCGTCGTGGTCCGAAATGTCCCGATGAAAGGCGACTCATGAGCAACATTCCTGCCGATCTTTCCTACACCGCCGAACATGAATGGGTCAGTGCCCCGAATGCAGACGGCGTCGTGCGCGTCGGCATCACGGACTTCGCCCAGGATGCACTCGGCGATGTCGTCTATGCACAGCTGCCCGAGCCCGGCACCACCGTGAAGGGCAACGACGTCGTGGGTGAAGTCGAATCCACGAAGAGCGTGAGCGACATATACGCCCCGGTCAGCGGCGAAATTGTTTCCCGCAACGAGGCTCTCGACACCGACTCTGCCCTGATCAACTCGGATCCCTACGGTGACGGCTGGCTGTTCGAAGTAAAGCTTTCGGAAGCTGACGCCATCGAGACCCTTCTCAGTGCATCAGAGTACGAACAACAGGTAGGCTAAATGGTATCTGGCCCGCCAAGTCGGTTCTCCCCGGAACGCCGGGAGCGACGGCGGCGGGCCAGCGACCTGTTTGGCCCGGGGAACCGGGCAGTTGCGTAACCGGCAGTTTTGTCAACTGCCGGCGGATGAGGAGGATTTCCATGGTTGGCGGCAAGCGGAACCACGCCCGGGACGAGCACGGTGCTGTAGAACAGCCAACCTCGGAGACCACCTCAATCCAGCTCACGCCCGTGCGCCACCACGAGCCGGACTCCCGGCCGCCGCTGGCCGCCGAGGAGCGCGCTGCGGTCCAGGCATTGCCTCCTGGATCGGCTTTGCTGATTGCGCACACCGGACCGAATGCGGGTGCACGGTTCCTTCTGGACTCCGACACCACCACCGCCGGCCGCCACCCGGATGCGGACATCTTCCTGGATGACGTGACGGTTTCGCGCAAGCACGTGGAATTCGTACGCACCCCCGAAGGCTTCGAAGTAGTGGACACCGGAAGCCTCAACGGCACTTACGTCAACCAGGACCGGGTGGACAACGTCCTGCTCAAGAACGGCAGCGAGGTCCAGATCGGGAAGTTCCGCCTCACCTACTACCTGAGCCCTGCCCGCGCAGCAGGCCAAGACTGATTCCGGGTACGCCTGTGGCACTGCCCCAGCCGGAACGGCGAGGACCGCAGGTCCTCAACATCGGGGAGGTCCTCGCCCAACTCAGCGACGACTTTCCCACCATGACGGCGTCCAAGATCCGTTTTCTTGAGGAAAAGGGACTGATCAATCCGAAGCGCACGCCCGCCGGGTACCGGCAGTACGCCGAAAGCGACGTCGAGCGACTGCGTTTCGTGCTGGCCCTCCAGCGTGACCAGTACCTGCCGCTGAAGGTCATCAAGGATTACCTGGACGCGATCGACCGTGGCGAGCGTCCCGAAAACCTCCCGCCGGGCGTGTCGGTTTCTCCCCGGATTGTCTCGGACGAACTTGCGGCTGAGCTGCAGGGCCATGCACGCGCCTTGAGCGAGGAGCAGCTGCGGACGGAATCCGGGGCCAGCGTCCCGCTACTGCATTCCCTCCTCAGTTACGGGCTCATCAGCCACGTCAACGGCAAATTCGACGAACACGCCCTTCAAGTGGCGCGTGCGTGTGTCCAACTTGAAAGCCATGGACTTGAGCCGCGGCACCTCCGTCCCTTCCAGGCCGCGGCCGAGCGTGAATTCGGCTTGGTTGAGCGCGTCGTCGCTCCTCTGACGTCCCGCAAGGATGCGGCATCGCAATCCCGGGCAGCGGAAGCCGCCCGGGAAATCAGCGAACTCTGCCTCAGCCTGCATCGAGCCTTGGTGCAGGACCGTATCTCCCGTATGGACGCATGATGATTGAGGTCGAGATCGTTGGAGTGCGGATTGAACTGCCTTCAAACCAGCCTTTGGTCCTCCTGCGCGAGATGCACGGGGAACGCCATGTCCCCATCTGGATCGGCACGCCCGAAGCCAGTGCCATCGCCCTGGCCCAGCAAGGCGTGGTGCCGCCCCGGCCCATGACCCACGATTTGATGATCGACGTCGTTGAAGCCCTCGGCCACACCATCATCAGCGTGAACATCGTGGCGGTCGAAGACAATATCTTCTATGGCCAGCTCCAGTTCGACGACGGCACTGTGGTGAGTTCCCGCGCTTCCGACGCGTTGGCGCTTGCGTTGCGGGCGAAATGCCGCATCTGGTGTGCGGACGCCGTGATGGATGAAGCCGGCGTCCGGATCACCGAACACGACGAGGGCGAAGACACCGAGCCGGGTCCCGAAGTTGACGAAGAACGCGAATTGCGCCGTTTCCGGGAGTTCCTGGACGACGTGGAGCCCGAGGATTTCGAAGGCTGAAGGCAGCCTAAGGTTAAAGTTGAGGGTGAAAGTTTCGACACGATCTGAAAATGCCCCGGACGTCTTTGACCTGAGGCTCCCGCACGCCTAACGTCGAAGATATCAAGTTCCCGTTGCGTACAGGACCCGCGCAAGTCACACTGAAAGGTGCGGCCGCGTTGAAATTACACGAGTGCATTTTCCCGTTTCGTGTTAGCCGCCGTATGCACCATCCCCAAGGGAACTTCTGACAAGGAGGGTCACGTGAGTCCCAAAGGCGAAGCAGGCGAGCTAAAGCAGGCGTCGACAGGCGTTGCTGTACCCGCAAGCGGTGCCCAGGGTCTGCTCTTCACAGAGGACCTTCCGGTCCTGGATGAAGATGCCGGCTACCGTGGTCCCACCGCGTGCAAGGCGGCAGGGATCACCTACCGCCAGCTGGACTACTGGGCCCGTACAGGACTCGTTGAACCCGCTGTGCGTGGCGCCGCCGGTTCCGGATCGCAGCGGCTCTATGGCTTCCGGGACATCCTGGTTCTTAAAGTCGTCAAGCGCCTCCTGGACACAGGTGTATCCCTCCAGCAGATCCGCACGGCCGTTGAACATTTGCGTGAACGCGGAGTGGAAGACCTGGCGCAAATCACGCTCATGAGCGATGGCGCGAGTGTCTATGAATGTACTTCCGCGGACGAAGTCATTGACCTGGTGCAGGGTGGCCAGGGCGTATTCGGCATCGCGGTAGGGCGCGTGTGGCGCGAAGTCGAGGGGAGCCTTGCTGCGCTGCCGAGCGAGCACGTTGTAGAACAGTCCTTTCCGGACGACGAACTCAGCAAGCGCCGTTCCGCGCGCCGCACGGGCTGAACCGCCGTCGGGATCGCCACGAGCGGCCACTGAAGACCAATGAAGCCGCCTTCCAACAGGAAGGCGGCTTCGTCGCTTCTCTCGAAGAACGCATTTCTCGAAAAGGCAGCTTCTGCCTCGCAGGTTCCCGTCAGCGCTTGCGGCGTTCCCGCGTGCCGTTGTTTGAGGACAGCATGTTCTCCAGGAGCGAGTCAAACAGCTTGGCGGTGTTCTTGGCGGAGTCGCCAGGCCAGTGGTGGACGGCGTGGGCGGCCCCCTGGATTTGCTGCCAGTTCGCCTGCTCCGGAATATGCGGTGCCAGCAAAAGCTCGCCGAACATCGATTCCATCTCTGCGAGCCGGAACGTGTGCTCGGATGAGGCAGGCCGGACCCGGTTTGCAACGATCCCTGCAGGAGCCAGCTGCGGAGCGAACTCCTGGCGGAACAGCTGGATGGCACGCATGGTGCGTTCCGTGCCGGCTACCGAGAAGAGCCCTGGTTCGGCGACAAGGACCACGCGGTCGCTCGCGCTCCAGGCCATGCGGGTGAGGCCGTTGAGGGACGGCGGGCAGTCGACGAGTACGAGCTCGTACTTGTCGGCCGCAGCAAGGACCGTGGTCAGGCGGCGGAGATCGCGGCGCCCAAGATCCGGCCGGTCGTAGATTCCGGTGTAGGCGGATCCGACGGCGACATCAAGGGCCGTCCCTCCACCGTTGCCGCGGGGGTGGTCAACCCAGCCGCTGCTGACGACGTTGTCCAAGAGCCTCGCCTTGCGGGGGTTCTTCAGCATGCGGCCAATGTCGAGCTGGTCACCGGCCTGGACGCCGAGGGCCGTGGTGGCGTCGGCGTGGGGATCCAGGTCCACAACAAGGGTCGGGATCCCTGCGGCCAGTGCGGCCGAGGCCAACCCAGTGGTTACGGATGTCTTGCCCACGCCGCCTTTAAGGCTGCTGATGCTGACTACTTGCACTTGAAAACCCAAAACCTAACGCCGGTTGCCGTGTCGCGGTGCTTGTGTTCCGGCGTTGCCGGAACCCGGGCTCTGCCGCTGCCCTTCAACATCATATGTTGAGTGGCCGCGGATTCCTGCCTTATCGGCCCGGAACGGTTTGGGCCGCCTGTTACTCGATCGCCTTTTAGCACGTGAAACTGCACCGTGCGCGAAGGTACACTGCTCGTGACGAATCCCTGTGTGACTGTCACCACAAAGATTTGTGTTTGGGTATGGAGGTCTTACACACTGTGACCACCGACCGTTACACCCGCAATGATGCAGGAGAAGCATGTTTTCCAAGATTCTGGTGGCTAATCGCGGCGAAATCGCGATCAGGGCCTTCCGCGCTAGCTATGAACTGGGCGCCAAGACCGTAGCGGTCTTCCCGTATGAGGATCGCAACTCGATCCACCGGCAGAAGGCTGATGAGGCCTACCTGATCGGCCAGGAAGGCCATCCGGTCCGTGCTTACCTGGACGTGGACGAAATCGTCCGTGTCGCCAAAGAAGCGGGTGCAGACGCAATCTACCCGGGCTACGGATTCCTGTCCGAGAACCCGGACCTCGCCCGGGCAGCCCAAGACGCAGGCATCACGTTCATAGGCCCGCCGGCGGAGGTGCTGGAGCTCGCCGGGAACAAGGTCGCCGCACTCGAAGCCGCCCGCAAGGCAGGTGTACCCGTCCTGAAGTCGAGCGCGCCGTCCCGCGACATCGACGAACTCATCGCCGCAGCGGACGAGGTCGGATTCCCGATCTTCGCCAAGGCCGTCGCTGGCGGTGGTGGCCGCGGCATGCGCCGGGTGGAGACCCGCGAGGACCTTCCGGAAGCCCTCCAGGCGGCCATGCGCGAGGCGGACGCCGCGTTCGGCGATCCCACCATGTTCCTGGAGCAGGCAGTGCTGCGTCCTCGTCACATCGAGGTCCAGATTCTGGCCGATGGCGAGGGCAATGTCATGCACCTCTTCGAGCGCGACTGCTCCCTGCAGCGCCGCCACCAGAAAGTCGTGGAAATCGCTCCGGCCCCCAACCTGGACGAGTCCATCCGCCAGGCCCTTTACCGGGATGCCGTCGCTTTCGCGAAGGCCCTGAACTACGTCAACGCCGGAACGGTCGAGTTCCTGGTGGACACCGAGGGCGAACGGGCCGGCCAGCACGTCTTCATCGAGATGAACCCGCGCATCCAGGTCGAGCACACGGTCACCGAGGAAATCACTGATGTGGACCTCGTCCAGGCTCAGATGCGCATCGCCTCGGGCGAGACCCTCGCAGACCTCGGCTTGAGCCAGGAGTCCGTATCCATCAAGGGCGCCGCCCTGCAGTGCCGCATCACCACGGAAGATCCCGCCAACGGCTTCCGGCCCGACGTCGGAAAGATCACCGGCTACCGTTCCGCGGGTGGCGCGGGTGTCCGCCTCGACGGCGGCACGGTCTACTCGGGTGCCGAGATCAGCCCACACTTTGACTCCATGCTGGTCAAGCTGACCTGCCGCGGACGCGACTATCCTGCCGCGGTGGCCCGTGCACGGCGCGGCCTGGCTGAGTTCCGGATCCGTGGCGTTTCCACCAATATCTCCTTCCTCCAGGCCGTCCTTGCCGACCCGGACTTCATTGCGGGCAACGTGGCGACCGACTTCATCGACAAGCGCCCCGAGCTGCTGAAGTCCCACGTCTCCGCGGACCGCGGAACCAAACTGCTGACCTGGCTGGCCGATGTGACGGTCAACAAGCCCAACGGCGAACTCAAGGTCCACTCGGACCCCGCAGCCAAGCTCCCGTCGATTGCCGGGATCGTTGCACCGGCTGGCTCGCGCCAGAAGCTGCGGGAGTTGGGTCCCGAAGGCTTTGCGAAGGCCCTGCGCGCGCAGCAGGCCGTGGCCGTCACGGACACCACGTTCCGCGACGCCCACCAGTCGCTCCTCGCAACCCGTGTCCGTACCCGCGACCTCGTCGCGGCCGGCCCCGCGGTTTCCGCCCTGCTGCCCGAACTGCTGTCGGTCGAAGCCTGGGGCGGTGCCACCTACGACGTCGCCCTGCGTTTCCTCGGCGAGGATCCTTGGGACCGGCTGGCCGCCCTGCGCAAGGCCCTTCCCAATGTCTGCCTGCAGATGCTGCTGCGTGGCCGTAACACAGTCGGGTACACGCCCTACCCGGAGGAAGTCACCGAGGCATTCGTCAACGAGGCCGCGGCAACGGGCATCGACATCTTCCGCATCTTCGACGCCCTCAACGACGTCAACCAGATGGCTCCGGCCATCCGCGCAGTGCGGGCCACCGGCACCGCGGTAGCGGAGGTTGCACTCTGCTACACCGGCGATCTCCTCGACCCGAGCGAAAACCTGTACACCCTCGACTACTACCTGGACCTCGCCCAGAAGATCGTCGACGCCGGTGCGCACATCCTCGCCATCAAGGACATGGCCGGCCTGCTCCGCCCAGCGGCCGCAGCCAAGCTTGTCAGCGCCTTGCGTGAACGCTTCGACCTTCCGGTCCACCTGCACACGCACGACACCGCAGGCGGCCAGCTGGCCACCCTGCTGGCGGCCGTGGACGCCGGCGTGGACGCCGTCGACGTCGCATCAGCGTCCCTTGCCGGTACTACAAGCCAGCCATCGGCGTCGGCCCTTGTGGCCGCCTTGGCACATACCCCGCGCGACACCGGGCTCAGCCTGGCCAGCGTCAGCTCCCTGGAGCCCTACTGGGAAGCGGTCCGCCGGGTCTACGCGCCCTTCGAGTCCGGGCTTCCCGGTCCCACCGGTCGGGTCTACCAGCACGAAATTCCCGGCGGCCAGCTGTCCAACCTGCGCCAGCAGGCCATCGCGCTGGGCCTTGGCGAGCGTTTCGAGGCCATTGAGGACATGTACACCGCCGCGGACCGTATCCTGGGCCGCTTGGTCAAGGTGACGCCGTCGTCCAAGGTGGTGGGCGATCTCGCGCTGCACCTCGTGGGAATCCATGCAGATCCCGCGGACTTCAACGAGAACCCGCAGAACTACGACATCCCGGACTCCGTTATCGGCTTCCTGTCGGGTGAATTGGGAGATCCCCCTGGAGGATGGCCGGAGCCGTTCCGCACCAAGGCGCTCCAGGGCCGCAGCATCAAGGTCCGCGACGTCGAACTGAGCGCCGAAGACAGTGCTGCCCTCAAGGGCGATTCCAAGTCCCGCCAGAGGACCCTGAACCGGCTTCTGTTCGAGGGCCCCACCAAGGACTACCTCAAGAGCGTGGACACCTACGGCAACCTGTCGGTGCTCGATACCCGTGACTACCTGTACGGTCTCCAGCTCGGTGCCGAACACGTCATGGAGCTCGAGAAGGGCGTGCGCCTGATCGCTTCCCTGGAAGCAGTTTCGGAGCCCGACGAAAAGGGCATGCGCACCGTCATGTGCAAGCTCAACGGCCAGTCCCGCCCCGTGGTGGTTCGTGACAAGTCCGTTGTGAGCAACGTGAAGGCAGCGGAGAAGGCGGATGCGTCCCAGCCCGGCCAGGTGGCAGCGCCGTTCGCCGGCGCCGTGACCCTGACCGTCAAAGCAGGCGACGCCGTCAAGGCCGGCGATACCGTCGCCACCATCGAGGCGATGAAGATGGAAGCATCCATCACGACGCCGGTAGCCGGCACGGTCTCGCGCGTCGCCATCAACAACGTGGAGCAGGTCCAAGGCGGCGATCTGTTGATCGTGGTCGAATAGCGGCCCGCTCCTCCGCGGAGCACGCAAGAAGGAAGGTCCCGGGCTGTTAGCCCGGGACCTTCCTTTTTGCTTGCCGGATGCGTCCGGGGGAGTGTCAGGACGCCTTGGGCGCCGAATACATTTCCTCGATCACGGCGTCGAAGTCCTTCATGACCTGGGCGCGCTTGACCTTCAACGACGGCGTGAGATGGCCGGAAGCCTCGGTGAAGTCGGACGGCACAATCCGGAACGACTTGATCGCCTCCGCGTGGGAGACGGACTGGTTGGCGTGGCTGATCAGTTCCTGGACGGCAGCCCGGACGAGGGCGTTGTCCGCGGCAGCCGTCGTCGTCGTGGACGCGGGAAGGCCGTGGCGCTCGAGCCAGCCGGGCAGGGCTTCCTCGTCGAGGGTGACCAGCGCGCCGATGAAGGGCCGGTTGTCGCCGATCACAAGGACCTGGGACACCAGGGCGTCCGCACGGATTTGGTCCTCCAGCAGGGCAGGCACGACGTTCTTGCCGCTCGCCGTGACGATGATTTCCTTCTTGCGGCCGGTGATCTTGAGGAAACCTTGTTCGTCCAGTTCGCCGATGTCACCTGTGCGGAACCACCCGTCCACGAACGTTTCCGCGGCGAGGTCATCCCGCTTGAAGTAGCCCCTCATGACGCAGACGCCCTTGGCGAGGATTTCGCCGTCGTCCGCGATCTTGACCGCATTTCCGGGAAGCGGGGCCCCCACCGTGCCGATCTTGATCAGGGACGGGGTGTTGACTGAAATGGGTGCCGTGGTCTCTGTGAGGCCGTAACCCTCGAGGATCTGCAAGCCGATACCGTGGAAGAAATGGCCCAGCCGTTCGCCGAGCGGACCGCCACCGGAGACGGCGTGGCTGACGTGGCCGCCCATGGCAGCGCGAAGCTTCCCGTACACCAAACGGTCGAAGACGGCGTGCTTGAGCCTTAGCACCAGGCCAAGGGATCCCTCCTGCTGCGCCTTGGAGTAGGCGATCGCCGTGTCGACGGCCTTATGGAAGATGGCACCTTTGCCACCGTCCTCCGCCTTGGTGAGCGCCGAGTTGAAGACCTTCTCGAAGACACGTGGAACAGCCAGGATGAAGGACGGCTGGAAGCTTTGCAGGTCTGCAAGCAGGTTCTTGATATCCGGCGTGTGTGCCACTTGGGCGCCGGCGGCGACGGCCAGGACCGAGATGAAACGGGCGAAGACATGGGCGAGAGGGAGGAACATGATGGTCTTGGCGTTCTCGTTGACGACGTCGCCAAGGGAAGCCAAAGCGTTCTCCGAGAGCTCCACGAAGTTGCCGTGAGTGAGTTCGCAACCCTTGGGACGCCCCGTGGTGCCGGAGGTGTAGATGATCGTGGCGACGTCGGCGAGTTCGGCGCTGCTGCGGCGCGCCTCGAGTTCCTCGTCGCTGACACCGCTTCCGGCACTGCGAAGCGCGTCAAGGCCGCCGCCTCCAAGCTGCCAGACATGGGCCACTGAGCCGAGGCCTTCGGCGGTGACCGCCTGGCGGATGACGTCTTCGTGGTGTGCCGACTCGGCGAATGCCGCAACTGCGCCGGAGTCGCCGAGGTTCCAGGCCACTTGTGACGGCGATGACGTTTCATAGATCGGCACCGAAATGCCGCCTGCAAACCAGACGGCGAAGTCCACGAGGGACCATTCGTAGCGGGTCCTGGACATGATGCCCACGCGGTCGCCCACACCGACGCCATTGGCGATGAGGCCTTTGGCCAGGGCCGACACGTCCTGGAGGAAGTCCTTTGCCCGGATGTCCTGCCATTGGCCGGCGCTGTCGAGCTTGGCAAACAGTGCCGGGTTGGATGGCTTGGCGGCCTGGCGAACCACAAGGTCCGTGATGTTGGTTTCGGGGGCAACATTCACCAGGGGCGGAACACTGAATTCACGCACGATAGCTCCTTCGATATCAACAGACCATTGCGGGGCTGCTCTAACTCTATACGGCCAAGTAATGGGTGTGGCGCAATTCACCTTACTCAAGTTACTGATGAGTAACTTTACGTGAAGCGTGGGATTCCACCAATGCAGGCCTGCGGGCGCTTCGTCCGAAGGTCCAACATGTCAGTACATATGCGGCGCTCGGAATAGGATGGCGACATGCCTCTGAATTCATCCAACGACCAGATCCCGGCAAGCGTTCGGAAGATTTCCTGGTCCGGTTCGGCCTCAACCGGCCGGCGCCCCGGCTCCACGCACGGAGGCCCGCGCTGGGAGTCCGTGCCGTGGGCCGCGCGCCGATCCCATCTCGGCCGCAGGGGGCTCGCGATCGGGATCGACATCGGCGGCACGAAGGTGGCAGCGGGAGTCGTGGATCCTTCGGGCCGTGTGATCGAGGAAGCGCGTCGCTCCACGCCGGGCAATGACGCCCGGGCTGTGGAGCAGGTGATCGTCGAGCTTGTCCAGGAGCTGGGTAAAAGCCACCGGATCGCCTCTGTGGGGATCGGCGCCGCCGGTTGGATGGATCTCGATGGCGGCACGGTACTTTTCAGCCCGCATCTCGCCTGGCGTAACGAGCCGCTGCGCGAAAACCTGCAGAGCCTGCTGAGGCGCCCGGTACTCGTCACCAACGACGCCGATGCTGCTGCCTGGGCTGAATGGCGCTTCGGCGCCGGTCTTGGTGAGAGCCGCCTCGTCTGCATTACGCTCGGCACCGGCATCGGTGGTGCCATGGTCATGGACGGACGAGTGGAGCGTGGGCGGTTCGGCGTAGCGGGGGAGTTCGGCCACCAGATCGTGGTGCCCGGCGGGCACCGCTGCGAATGCGGCAACCGCGGCTGCTGGGAGCAATATGCCTCCGGTAACGCGCTCGGCAGGGAAGCGCGGGAGTTGGCCGTCCGGAATTCACCTGTTGCCTATGAATTGCTCAAGGCCGCCGGAGGCTCCGCTGAGAACATCACGGGCGTTACCGTGACGGAGCGGGCAAAAGCCGGAGATTCCGCTTCAAGGGAGCTCTTGGAAGAAGTGGGGCACTGGCTCGGGCTTGGTCTGGCCAACCTGGCTGCTGCGCTCGACCCAGGGACATTCGTCATCGGCGGTGGGCTATGCGACGCCGGTGAGCTTCTCGTGGGCCCTGCGCGGACAGCATTCACCCGGAACCTCACCGGCCGTGGTTTCCGTCCCGCGGCCGCCATCAAGCTCGCTGCGCTGGGACCGCGGGCGGGGATGATCGGCGCTGCCGACCTGTCCCGGGTCAGCGGCAGGGCGCGCGGGTAGTACGGGCCCAGCCGCGAGGGGATGCGCAGTGCGGCAGTCCGCCTAGACGCGGGCGCCGTCGTCGTTCTCGTCTTTTTCCTGGGGCAGCTTCATGATGAGGTACACCACTGAGGCCAGGAAGGTCGCCAGGATCCCCATCACGGCCAGGAGCGGCGCCGAGCGCCAGAACATCGCGGTGAACAGCAGGGCAAGCGGGCCGCCCACGGCTCCGATCCACGCGAGCATGGTCAGCGGTTCGGTACCGGCCAGGCTCGGCGGGTCCTCCGGGACGAAACCGGCCTCGTCCTCGACGTCGTAGTCACGCGGACCGGCCTCCCCGCTGCTTGCGGGTTCTTCTGCGGCGCCCCGTTTAGACAATCCAAGAGGGTCGAAGTCCTGGAAGGAACGTGACGATGAGCGCCCCGGAACGTTGTCCGGACCTGGACCCGGCTCTGTTCCGGAATCGTTGCCGGCCTCCGCCGACGTCGGCGCCTCGTCGAGGGCCGATGAAGGCATCGACTCAAGCCGGGCCACCAAATCGAGCCAGACGGCGTCGTCGTCTTTGTTGGCGCTCTGGTCGGGGGAGTCAGGCCCTGGCCTATTCATGGGGTGAATCCCGGAGCTCGGTGCCGGACTGGCTGGCGGGGGCCGAACTGCTTGTCAGCCCTGTCATCGTTTTCCTCATGAACTCGGCCGAGCCCCGGAAAATCTCCAAGGCATCGTTGTCCAACGTGGCCACGTGGTAACTGTTCTTCAAGGTGGAGAACTCCATCGAAGCCGTGACCCGCTCCTTCAACTGCGCGATGCTCCGATCCGAAACCACGTGGTCGACCGAGGAACGGAAGATGCGCACCGGAGCGGAAATCCGGGGGAGCAGGGCGACGGTGTCCTTGTACATCTTCTTCAACTCATGGGCGGCCGCGACCGGTGTCCTGGGGTAGGCTCCCTCGTCCATGCCGGGTTTCAGGATGTCGTTGGCGATGGCCGGGGTGGATTTCATGACGTGCTTGAGAATGCCGACCACGGCGGCGCGGGGATCATCGATCACCAGTCCCGGATTGACCACGACGGTACCGGCAACGGGCCGGGTAGCCGCGATCCGCAGAGCCAGTGTCCCTCCCATCGACAAGCCGGCGGCGAAGACGAAGTCGCACTCGGCCTGGAGCTCCAGATACGCCTCATCCACTGCATGGTGCCACTCCTGCCAGTGCCGCGTGGCCATGTCCTGCCACGTGGTCCCATGGCCTGGAAGCAGAGGGAGGCGGACAGCGTAGCCTTCGGCCGCCAAGTACTCGGCCCAGGGGCGCATGCTGTGCGGACTGCCCGTGAAGCCGTGGCTCATCACGACGCCGATGCTGGGTCCACTACCGGTGAAGTCGCTGGTGTACGGCGAGGGATCGGGGAGAGTGTTCATGATGACTCCGAGGCTACTCTGTTGGCGGCACTGCTTTCCGTGATGAGTCCATCGTGTCACTGTTCGGGACAATTCTCACTGGAGTATGGTGGCTTCTGAGTGCGGGCCGGGACCGTCCGGACGCCTTGCAGACGCCGCCCCGGAGAGGAACCAAAGTGTTCTATTGGGTCATGAAACGGATCTTTTTGGGTCCGCTTCTCAAATTGCTGTTCCGCCCCTGGGTCAAGGGCCTCGACAATGTCCCCCAGGATGGCGCCGCGATTCTCGCTTCCAACCATTTGTCCTTTTCCGACTCGATCTTCATGCCGGTGATGGTGCCCCGGCGCGTCAGCTTCCTGGCCAAGTCCGAGTACTTCACGGGTACCGGGCTCAAAGGCAGGCTTACGGCCATGTTCTTCCGGCTCACCAACCAGTTGCCGATGGACCGTTCGGGCGGGGCCGCGTCCGAGTTGTCCCTGCAGGCCGGCAGGGACGTCCTGGCCGCCGGCGGCCTGCTGGGCATCTACCCCGAAGGCACCCGCAGCCCCGATGCCAAGCTCTACAGGGGCAAAGTGGGGGTCGCCAAACTTGCACTCCAAACCCGGGTCCCCGTTGTTCCCGTTGCGATGATCGGCACCGAGAAAGTCCAGCCCATCGGGAAGCGTTTGCCCAACATCCGCAGGATCGGAATCATTTTCGGGCAACCTTTGGACTTCAGCCGGTACTACGGCCAAGAAGAAGACCATGCCGTTCAACGCGCCGTGACCGACGAAATCATGTACGAACTCATGCGGCTCTCGGGGCAGGAATACGTGGACGAATACGCTGCCGTCGTCAAGCAGCGGCTGGCCGGGCAGCCTCCGGAGCCGGTGAGCGGAAGCGAAGTGAATCCAGCCGGCGACGGCGACGAGGGCAGGCGCCCGCCCGGCAACAGTTCAGGCCCGGACGGCGACGGCGCAGTGGCCGGGAAAGTGTGACGGCCCGCCAATAAGGGTTACGGAAGCCATGCCCCGAACAGCGGGCAAGGCAACTAGTCTTGGAGAGTGACTGAGCTATCCGCGAACCCCGCACCGTCCATGACCGGCCCCGTGACCAGTTCCCTGGGCAGCCCCCTGACCAGCACCGCGCAAAGCGGCGCGGCAAACTATCCCGGCTTGGACGATTGGCGCCAGCTGCCCATCTCGCAGCAACCCACCTGGACCGATCGGGGCGTCTTCGATGCCTCCGTCAAAGAACTGTCCGTGCTTCCGCCGCTGGTTTTCGCGGGCGAAGTCGATATCCTGCGAGAGCGTTTGGCCGCCGCAGCCCAGGGCAAGGCATTCCTGCTTCAGGGCGGCGACTGCGCAGAGACTTTCGAGGACGCCACAGCTGACAAGATCAGCGCCCGGGTCCGGACCATCCTCCAGATGGCCGTTGTCCTCACCTATGGTGCGGCCATGCCCGTCATCAAGATGGGCCGCATGGCTGGCCAATTCGCCAAGCCCCGGTCCTCGAACGAGGAAACCCGCGACGGCGTGACCTTGCCCGCGTACCGCGGCGACATTGTCAACGGCTACGATTTCACTCCGGAGTCCCGCGCCCACGACGCCAGCCGCATGCTGAAGGCGTACCACACCTCGGCTTCCACGCTGAACCTTATCCGAGCCTTCACGCAAGGCGGCTTCGCCGATCTCCGCCTGGTGCACCTCTGGAACAAGGGCTTCACCGAAAACCCCGCCCATGCCCGCTACGAGTCCTTGGCGAGGGACATCGACCGTGCCATCAAGTTCATGGCGTCCTGCGGTGCCGATTTCGAAGCCCTCAAGCGCGTGGAGTTCTTCGCGAGCCACGAGGCACTCCTGCTCGACTACGAGCGGGCCCTGACGCGCATCGACTCCCGCACGGGACTTCCTTACGACACTTCCGGGCACTTCCTCTGGATCGGTGAGCGCACGCGTGAGCTCGACCATGCGCATGTGGACTTCCTGTCCCGGGTGCGCAATCCGATCGGCGTCAAGCTCGGTCCCGGGACTTCCGGAGACGACGCATTGCGGCTCATTGACAAGCTCGACCCGAACCGCGAGCCCGGCCGCCTGACCTTCATCACCCGTATGGGCTCCAAGAACATCCGCGAGAAGCTGCCCGCCGTCGTCGAGAAGGTCACTGCGTCGGGCGCCCAGGTCCTCTGGGTCACGGACCCTATGCACGGGAACACGGTCACCTCGCCCAACGGGTACAAGACCCGCAACTTCGATGACGTCGTGGACGAAGTCCGCGGGTTCTTCGAGGTCCACCACGCCCTCGGGACGGTACCCGGTGGCCTGCACATGGAAATGACCGGCGACGACGTCGCGGAATGCCTTGGGGGCGCCGATCCCATTGACCAGGATGCATTCCTGGACCGCTACGAGTCTGTGTGCGATCCCCGCCTGAACCACATGCAGTCCCTCGAGATGGCGTTCCTCGTGGCTGGAGCCCTCACCAAGCGGTAGTCCACACGAAGCGGACGTCCAGCAGCACGCCCGAATAGAGGAAAGGCGATCCGGAACATTTCCGGATCGCCTTTCCTGTATGGGCGCGTCCTACACAACGGTCAGGGTGACGACGGAGCCCTCCGGGGCATCGCTGTCCACGGGGTTCTGGTCGCGGACCGTGCCGAAGAAGCCACCCAGGATGTTGTTGATCTTGACCTCGAATCCGAGCGACTCCAGGGCCTTGCGGGCGGCGTCCGCCTGTTTGCCGATGAAGTTGGGGACATGCACCATTTTCGGACCCTTCGAGAGGGTCAACGTGACGGCGTCGCCGCGGATCAAGGTGCCGTTGGCAGGGATCTGGCTGACTACGGCTCCCGCGGGGACCTTTTTGTCGTTGACGGGTTCCGGCGATATTTTTGCGGTCAATCCGGCGTCGCTGATCGCTTTGACGGCGGCCTGCTGGCTCATGCCGCGGACATCCGGTACGGGGAGGGGCTGCGGTCCCTTGGAGACCACCAGTGCCACCGGGGTGCCGTGGCGGACGGCCGTGTCCTGGGCCGGAGACTGGGAGATGACCGTGCCTGAAGGCACTTTGTCGTCAAACTGCTCGGTGATTTTGCCGAGCGACATCCCCGCCGCACCAAGGGCATTCTTTGCCTGGTCAAGCGTCAGGCCGGTCATCGTGGCAAGCGGAAACAATTGCGGACCCTTCGAGACGAAGAGCGACACCCCTTGGAACTTCCGGACTACTTGGCCGGAAGCGGGTTCCGTTCCCACAGCCAAACCCGCGGTCACGTCGTCGTCGAACACGTCTTTTGGTTCGGATTGGAAGCCCGCGGTTCTCAGCAGCTGCTGTGCCTCGGCGACCGTCTTGTTCTTGGTGTCCGGTATGGTTCCGGGCGAACCGGGCCCCATGCCGAAGAACCAGCCCGCCGCAGTGGCAAGGATCGCCAGGACAATCACGACAATCGTCCAGATCACGGCCCGGCGGCGCGGGTTGCCTTCCCGCAAAGAGCGCGACGGCGTGGCCGCGGCCCGGGCGCGGTCCTTTTCTTCCTGGCGCTCCATCCGCTTGATGTCGCGTTTGCTCGGCGGGGCATCGGCCGGATCCAGGGGTTCGCGGTCCTGTGGCACCTGGATGTCGAAAGCTGCGGCACCGGGGGAGAATCCCGACGGCGGAAGCACTGTGGTTGGATTGCGCTGGCTTGAGATAATCTCCGTCGGGCGGCCTATCCGTTCCAGGGGCTCCGTACGTTCGGCGTGGAAAGGGGCGACTATCGCGGTTGCCCCGGCCGCTTCTTGTTGCCCTTCGGGCGTTGCCGCCTTGGCGGCTGGCGGGTTGATATCCAGTTGCGCGTCGCTCAAGGTGGTGCGGATGTGCCGCAGTTCCGACAAGAGCGCAGAGCCGTCCACCGGACGCTCTTCGGGTTCCTTTGCGGTGCACCACTGGACCAGTTCGTCCACATCGGCGGCAAGGCCGGGCACCGCGAGCGACGGCGGAGCGACGGCCGCGTTGACGTGCTGGTAGGCAACCTGGATGGGAACATCGCCCGCATACGGTTGTTCGCCGGTAAGCATTTCGTAGAGCATGATGCCGGTGGAGTAGATGTCGCTCCGGGCGTCCGCGGCTTTGCCGAGGACCAGTTCGGGAGCCAGATATGCGACTGTGCCGATGAGGGCGCCGGTGCTGGTTGTCGCAGTGACCGCCCGGGCCAGGCCGAAGTCGCCCACCTTGATACGGCCGTCGTCGGCGATGAGGACGTTTTCCGGTTTCACGTCGCGGTGGATGAGCCCTGCCGCGTGGGCGGCCGCGAGCCCTTCGATGACGGGGTCGATCAGGGCAAAGGCCAGCCGGGGAGGAAGGGCTGCCTTCTCGTTGAGGACGTCGCGCAGGGTGTGGCCCTTGATGTACTCCATGACGATGTACGCAATGTGGCCGTCCTGTCCCTGGTCGAGGACACCTACGACGTGCGGGTGGGAAAGGCTCGCCGCGGCCCGGGCCTCGCGCTGCAAGCGGTCGAGGAAATTCTGGTCATTCGCCAGGTGGGGATGCAGCACTTTGAGCGCCACGTCGCGGTCGAGCCGCTCGTCGGTGGCGAGATAGACGGTTGACATTCCGCCGTTCGCGAGGCGCGATCGCACCAGGTAGCGCCCGTCCACGAGGGATCCGAGGAGTTGGTCCGAAACTTGTTCCTGCACCCTACGATCCTAGTTGAGCAAAAACACGGGCCCGAATCGCCGTGCGATCCGGGCCCGTGTTCAGCGGCCTGATTTAGCTGAAGTTCTTCTTGAGGGACAGGATCGAGGCGACGTAGGCCTTGGTGTCGTCGTACATCCCGTGCTTGCTCACCGAGTACTGGCCCTGGTAGTAGCCTGCGATGGCCGTGTTCAGATCCTTGCTGGTGTTGACGAGGGCCCGGATGATGGCGACGCCGGCGGTCACGTTGTCATACGGGTCCAGGATGTTGAGCTTGCGTCCCACCAGTTGGGAAGCCCATTCTCCGGAGGAGGGAATCACCTGCATCGTGCCGATGGCGTTGGCGGGAGAGACGGCACGCTGGTTGAAGCCGGATTCCTGGTAGGCGAACGCCATGGCCAAAGACGGGTCCACCCCCATCCGGCGCGCGGTATCGGCTACGATCCCCTTCATCTGGGCGGTGCTGGGTACCGGGGACGCATTGAGCAGGGCCTTGTTCGCGTTGGCTGAACTGACCACCGCCTCCGGGTAGGTGTAGCCCAGGAACGTGTTGGGAACCAAGGGGGCGCTGACCGGAGCCGGGGCCGGAGCCGAGGCTGCAGGAGCACCCGGGATGGCGAGCTTCTGCCCCGGATAAATGATGGTGCTCATCGACAGCTTGTTGGCCGAGAGCAGAGATGACAAGGACACGCCAAGGCGGGACGCAATGCCGCCCAGAGTGTCACCCGACTTGATGGTGTACGAGCCGGTGTTGGCAAGTGCCGGCGCTGCCGGGGCAGCCGGAGCGGAAGCAGGGGCCAATGCCGCTGGAGCCGGGGCCGCCGGAGCCGGTGCGTTCGTTCCCGGGCCAACCTTGATCTTCTGTCCCGGGTAGATGATGGACCGGCCGTTGAGGCCGTTCCAGCTGAAGACGTCTGAGAGCGCCACTCCGTGGCGGGCTGCAATGCCGCTCAGGGTATCCCCGGACACGACTGTATAGCTGGCAGCCGACGACGACGACGCCGGGCTGGGCGCGGGTGCCGGGGCGCTTGGAGCAGCCGCGGAACCGGACAACTTGATCTGCTGTCCCGGGTAGATGATGGTGTTGCCCGAGAGCCCGTTGAGCTGCAGGACGGTGTTGGTGTTCAGCCCGTAGCGGGCAGCGATGCCGCTGATGGTATCGCCCCGGACGATCGTGTACGTGGCCGGAGCCGTCGGTGCCATGGGCTGCATGGCAGTCGGGATGGTCGCGGCAACCGCGGAGGCGGGAATGACGTTTGCGGATACGGCCGCGGCCTGGGCCTGCATGGCCGCGGTCAGCGATGCGGGGATCTTCTGGGTTTGTACCGCTGGAAGCGCTGTTGCCGGTTGGGCGAGCGCCAACGAAGAGAGCATGACGGCGGGCAGCGCCGCTGTGGTGGCCGCAATTATGGGCATGCTCGTTGTCTTCTTGGGCGAGCGGGGCGTCGTCATGGGAGCAATCCTCATCTCAGCAGCGGATGTTGGGAATGCCGCTGTTGCCAGTGTTACTAAAGTTAGTAGTGATGCAAATGTGATCAATGTGAATCTCTCACATTTTTCGATTCCGCACAAGAAATCCCGGCGCATTCGATTCTTGGGCAATTCGGGGACGCAAATTCCGCCCGTGCCGTCCGTCCGGCTAGGCGCAAAGCGCGCGGGCGTGGCAATCTTGATCCGTGAGTAATGTAGAAAGCCTCGTTTCCGAATGGCTGCCGCTGCCCGATGTGGCAGAGCTGCTGAACGTTTCAATCACCAAGGTCCACGGTCTTCTGGATGAGCGTGCAGTGGTGGCTGTGAGAGTGGGCGAACGCAATATCCGTTCGATTCCTGCCCTCTTTATCCAGGATGGTCATGTGGTGGATAGCCTGAAGGGCACCATCGCAGTGCTCGGCGATGCCGGGTACACGGATGAGGAGCTCATCGCGTGGCTTTTCACTCCGGATGAGTCGCTGCGTGGCCGCCCTGTCGACGCGCTCCGTGAAGGGCGCAAAACTGAAATCCGACGCAGGGCCCAATCGCTTGCCTGGTAAGGGACTCCTGCCTTAAATACAGTGGTGGCGATCAGGTTGCTGATCGCCACCACTGTATTTAAGGCAGGTATTTAGACAGCCCTTAACGTGGATTTATCCAAGAGTTCACGCGGCCCGGCTGACGGCGGCTTCGGCCAACTGCCTGAGCGCGGTAAGCGGGAGTTCAGCCAAGGGGAGGCTTTCCAAGGCCTCGAAAGCTTGGTTGCTGAGTTCCTCGATCATGGATTCCGTGGCTTCGAGCGCTCCGCAATCCACGATGATCCGCCGGATCTCGGCTACCTCGGCCTCGCCAAGGTCCTGCCGTCCGAGCATGGTATCTATGTAGCTCGAATCAGTAGCCCCGGCCTGGTTGATGGCGAAGCCCACCAGCACAGTCCGTTTGCCCTCGCGGAGGTCATCTCCTGCAGGCTTTCCTGTCGTCCCGGGGTCTCCGAACACCCCCAGGACGTCGTCGCGGAGCTGGAAAGCTTCACCAAGGGGCAACGCGAAAGCGGAATAGCCTTGCAAGAGTTCTTCGCTGGCACCGGCCAAGGCGCCACCAAGGGCCAAGGGGTGTTCCGTTGAGTACTTCGCCGATTTGAATCGGATGATGGACTGTGCGCGGCGGACGGCACCTGCGCGGTCCCGCACGGGGCCCGCAACCTCCTCCAGGATGTCCAGGTATTGGCCGGCCATGACCTCGGCGCGCATCAGGTTGAAGATCCGCCGCGCAGGCGTTCCTGTTGCAGCCCTGCCACCAATCTCGGTGAACGCTTCCTCGCTGAACGACAGGCAGAGGTCTCCGGTGAGGATCGCGGCCGCATGTCCGAAGCGTTCGCTGTCGAGGGCCCAGCCCTCGCCCTCGTGGAGCTGGCTGAACCGCTTGTGGACGCTTGGACCGCCACGCCGGGTGTCGGAGCGGTCGATGATGTCGTCGTGAATCAGGGCTGCAGCCTGGAAGAGTTCCAAAGCGCAGCCGGCAGTAATGATGTCCGGATGTGCGGACTCGCCTCCGGCACCTCGCCACCCCCAGTAGCACATCAAGGCCCGAAGCCGTTTGCCACCTGTCACGAGGCTCGTGATTGAGCCCATGAGGGGAGCGACATCGGGGGAGATGGTGGCCATGGTTTCTTGTTGCACCCCAAGGAAACCGTTAAGTTTGGCGGCGACATCGGCCACGAAACGGCTCTGTTCCGAAGCCAGGCTCTCCGTGGTCACTTGATTGACCCGGCGGCCACGTTGGCACCGATCGTGAACGTGGATTTACCCGCTGTTTCCACTACCGAGATATTCACGGTTTCATTGTCGCCACGGAGGAAATCCTTTGATTTGATACTTCCCACGGTGCTGCCGGGAACCTCCTTAAAGCCCTGCGCCGTGAGCGCAGAGGTATAAAAGGCCACTACTGCGTCCGATGGGGACGCAATGGTGCCGACCAGGGCCACCGACGCCGGGGAGGAGTTCTTGTCGAAACTGCTGGATTCCACCGCTGCCTTGGGCATCAATGGAATCAGTTGCTGCGGGAATCCCGGAACAAGGGCGCCAACCGTCGCCGAAGCTCCTGCGGCCGCGGTGGACGTGGTGGCCAGCGCCGGACTTGCCGAGGCAGTGGACGACGTTGGCGCAGCCCCTTGGGATGCCGTGCCTGCGGGGGACGACCCGCAAGCCGAGATGGTCAACGCGACGCCCGTGGCCAACAAGGCCAGACTGACGGGTTGAGGCTTTCCAAAGAGCTTCACAGGGATTTCCTCCTGGGGACGACGCCGGATGCTGCCTCCAGTTTAGGGCGCCGGATGCGGCCACCAGTAACCAGTGCCGCGGCATAGGATTTCCTTGTGAGACCACAAGCAGAGAACAACGGGCGGGGCCCCGGACAAGAATCCGCCCCGGATCCCGCTGCTCTGCGGGAACTGAGGCGCACCAGCATCCTCCACGTCGACATGGATGCCTTCTTTGTCTCGGTGGAATTGCGCACCCGGCCTGAACTCAAGGGAAAACCCGTCATTGTCGGCTTCCCGGTGGATCGCTCAGTTGTGCTGTCCGCCTCCTACGAAGCGCGGGCGCTGGGCGTGAAGTCTGCCATGCCCATGGCCAACGCTATGCGAATATGCCCCAACGCTGTCATCATCGAGCCCCGCCACAGCCTCTATTACGAGGTGTCCCGGGAGCTGATGGGCATATTCGAATCGATAACGGACCTCGTGGAGCCCTTGAGTGTCGACGAGGCTTTCCTGGATGTCGGTGGCGCGATCCGGAGGCTTGGTCCGCCCCTCAACATCGGCCATTTGATCCGGCGCCGCGTTGCGTCCGAGCTCGGAATCACTGCGTCCGTGGGAATAGCGGCCAACAAGTTCGTTGCCAAAATTGCTTCTACGCGCTGCAAACCCGACGGACTGCTGCTCATTGAGGAAGGGCAGACCGTAGCCTATCTCCACAGCCTGCCCGTGAACGCCTTATGGGGAGTCGGGGCCAAGACCGCCGATGTCCTCGCCAGGCTGGGGATCCGTACCGTGGCTGACGTTGCGGCCACGCCGCTGTCTTCCTTGAAAAAGGTCCTGGGAGCGTCGGGCGAGCACGTCCACCGATTGTCGATGGGCTTGGATCCGCGGCCGGTCACGCCTACCCGCCTCGAGAAGAGCATTGGTTCCGAGGAGACGTTCGCTGTTGACACCCCGGATGACGCACTCTTGCAGCGCGAGTTGCTAAGGCTCTCCCACCGAACCGCTTCACGGCTGCGGACAGCCGGAATGCTGGCCCGGACCATCGCGTTGAAACTGCGCTATGCGGATTTTTCGACAATCAGCCGCAGTAAGACAATGCATACGCCTGTAGACAGCGCCCAGTTGATCTATCAAGTTGCTAACCAGTTGCTGGCGTCCTTGGGGGAGCGGCCCATGAGCGTGCGTCTTGTAGGAGTCAGGGCTGAGCAGCTCGAACCGGCGGAACACACCTCGCTGCAGTTGAGCTTCGACCGCAGGGACGACAACTGGCGGGCGGCTGAACAGGCGCTTGACCGTGTCACCGAGCGATTCGGCAGCAAGACTGTCCTTCCGGCGACGCTTCTGGAGCCGCATGCGGAGCCCGGCGGGCAGGGTTCTCCCTAGGCTTCGAAGAGCCCTCGCGTGCCCTCCGGCGTGTCTTTCAGAACAGCGGCCAACAAACTATCCTAGAGATACACAGATTTAGACCGTCTGGATAAATTGCCATGTTGCGTCTGTTCCGTGAGACCGTGTTCACAAGACCCGGTCTTCGGGAACCCTTCTTTGGGTTCGTCCGTTCAAGGGAACAGAGGCAACGGCCGCGGCGTATCCAGACGCTGGCCGACTAAAGGAGGTCGCGATGCCCCTCTCGGAGCACGAACAGAAGCTCCTCGAGCAACTCGAGAAGCAACTGCATGAGGACGATCCAAAGTTTGCCAATTCAATGGGCTCTGACCCCATTCGCTCATGGTCGACCAGGCACATCGTTATTGGCGTTCTAGGCACTATCGCCGGGATTCTCTTGTTGTTGGTAGGTGTGTCCTTGCAGAACATCTTCCTTGGCGTGCTGGGCTTCATTGTGATGGGCGCCGGCGTTTACTTTGCCACCCTGAGAAGGGCAGCCGGCGGGAAGTCGAAGAGTGCCAAGCCGGGCAAGTCAAAGAACTCATTCATGAGCAACCTCGAAGAACGCTGGGACGAGCGCCGCCGCGGCGAGGAGAGCTGAACGCTCCACCGAGGGGCTTGTCCTCAACCGGGGTACCGAGTCCTCCACATTGCACCACCAGGCTCCGGCCTGATTGCGAAAAGACCCGAATATCGGGTCTTTTCGCATTTAACGCCACGTTCGCCGCACATCGTGAGCCTGTAAGCGCGGCTCGCGAAGCCGCCGTCGAGCGCTTCCCTAGAGCGCCGCCGCAAAGCGTCCTCCACCACCAACCACCACTGAGATCCACGTGTTTTCAGGCTCCCGCGTTCGAAAGTGGGGCAGAAACACGCCGGATTGCGTTGACTGTGGGGGCTTGTGGAGTAAAGTGGAGCAAGTAAGAGGGTAGTGGCGGCGTGGGGCAGGTACGGGCACCTTTACGGATGGGGGCGGTGGGCCAGTGTTTCTTGGCACGCATTCTCCTCGTCTGGACGAAAAGGGCCGGATCATCCTTCCCGCCAAGTTCCGCGAGGAACTTGCTGACGGCTTGGTGCTCACAAGGGGCCAGGAACGTTGCATCTACGTCTTCAGCCAGCGGGAATTCGAACGTATTCACGAATCCATGCGGGAGGCCCCCATTTCCTCCAAGCAATCGCGTGACTACATCAGGGTTTTCCTGTCCGGAGCCTCTGACGAGGTACCTGACAAGCAGGGGCGCGTGACGATTCCGCCGGCGCTCCGGAGCTACGCAGGTCTTGAGCGGGAATTGGCGGTCATCGGCGCCGGAACCCGTGCGGAGATCTGGGATGCCCAGGCTTGGGATGAATACCTGGCCGAGAAGGAAGCCGCCTTCTCGGAGACCGACGACGACAACCTTCCCGGGTTCATTTAGAAACCGGGACAGGAAGCAGCAATGCTTCTTGGACGGGATCTCCAGCCGCCCATCACATTGTTTTCCTGGCTCACCTTCCCCGGAGCCAGGCGGACGCTGCGATAGGCGCGGATGGGGATCCGGCTCAAGAAGCGACCCGCCCAACTGACAGACGAACGATTCAGCTCTGAGGAGGCCGCATGGAGGAGCAAGACGCGCCAAAACCAACCTCGGAGCGACATGTACCGGTCCTGAAGGACCGGTGCATCAATTTGTTGGCACCAGGTTTTGAGGCCGCCCGCAGCCGTGGCGAGACGCCCGTCGTCATCGACGCCACGTTGGGAATGGGTGGCCACTCCGAAGCGATGCTGCAGCGGTTCCCCGACCTGCACCTTGTTGGCATAGACCGGGACGAAGAGGCCCTGGCCCTCGCCGGTGAGCGCCTGCAGCCCTTCGCGGCCCGCACTGACCTGGTGCATGCCGTCTATGACGAAATCGAAGATGTCCTCGTAGACCTTGGAATCCCGGAAGTACACGGCATCCTCATGGATCTGGGTGTGTCTTCCCTCCAATTGGACGAGCGGGAGCGCGGCTTTGCCTACTCCTACGACGCGCCGCTGGATATGCGGATGGACACCAGCCGCGGCCAGACTGCCGCCGACGTCGTCAACAACTATTCCGAAGAAGACCTGGTACGGATTATCCGCAAGTGGGGCGAAGAGAAGTTCGCCGGCAGGATCGCAAACCGCATCGTCACGGCAAGGGCCGTCAAGCCTTTCGCCACCACCGGGGAGCTCGTCGAGCAGATCCGCGGCGTTGTTCCTGCGGCCGCCGCGAAGTCCGGCGGGCATCCGGCAAAGCGGACTTTCCAGGCCCTGCGGATTGAAGTCAACGAGGAACTCGACGTTCTGGAGAGAGCAGTGCCTGCCGCCCTCTCGGCCTCGGCAATGGGCGGACGGGTAGTGGTGATGTCTTACCACTCACTCGAAGACAAGATCGTGAAATCGGTCTTCCAGTCCCGGTCCAAGTCGTCGGCCCCGCTGGGCTTCCCCGTGGAGCTGGAAGAACATAAACCGGAATTCAAGACCCTTACCAAGGGCACGGAAGTGCCCACACCTGAAGAAATCGCCGAAAACCCGCGTGCGGCATCTGCCCGCCTGCGGGCCGTGGAACGCATCAAAGCGAGGAGAACAGCATGAGCACCGCTGCCGCGAAGATCCTGCCGACCACGGTGGGCAACACCGCGCGTGCCCTGCCCGCCCGGGGACCGGAACGCGACACGACCCGCAAGGCGCGGACACCGCTCTCGCTCGTCCAGAGTGTTCCCGGACGACGACGGACTCCCTTCGTCGTCTTTTGCTTCGGCGTGCTGGCGGCCGCCTTGTTGACTGTCCTGGTGCTCAACATCTCCGTTTCCACGGCCCAATACGACCTTGTGAAGCTCAGGAACGACGCTGCATCCCTGAACAAGCAGAACCAGGATCTGACACAGCAGGTCCAGAACTACCAGGCTCCCCAGAATCTTGCCGCCAAAGCCGCAGAATTGGGCATGGTAGCTTCCACTGCCACGGGCCAGATCGATCTGGACAACCTGACAGTCACAGGAAAGGCCACGCCGGCAACCAAGGGACAGAATCCCGGAGCCGTCATCGCTGCTCCTGCGGTAGCAGGCCAGTCCAGCGTCGCAGTTCCTGCACCCGCCAAGAACGATTCACTGGACAGCCGTAAGCCCAACGGTGCCGCCGACTCCACCGCGGCCAAACCGCAGGCGCCCGCGGTTCCTGCGGCACCCAAGCCGCCGGTTGTGGATCTCCATGGTGGTTCGGTCCCCGCTCCGCAGCAGAAGGTACCCGGGCAGTAGCGTCCAGCCGACCTGATTTCAGGTGACCAGCAAGGCAAGCAGCAAGGAATCGACGTGGTGCAAAAGACCGGCAAATCGAAGAACAAGAGAACGCCGGTGGCGAAGAGGCGCCTGCGCCTCGGCCTCGGAATCATGCTCACGCTGTTGCTGGTGGTCGGGGGCAAACTGTTCCTCGTCCAGGGGCTGGACGTCGGTGGCCTGGCCGAGGCTGCCTACAACAACCGGCTGACCACCACCGTCCTGCCGGCCGAACGCGGCAAGATCATTGACGCCAACGGCACCGTGCTGGCCAGCAGCGTGATCCGTTACAACATTGTGGTGGACCAAACAGTCAACACGAACACATCTGAGTTTTCGCGCTACAACACCCAGACCCAAGCCATCGATAAAATCTCCAGGACCCAAGGGATAGCAGAGCTTTCCAGCGCCCTGGGGATGGACGTCAACCAGGTTACGCAGGCCGTGACCGGCGAGAAGAAATACAACATCGTGGCCAAGGAAGTGAAGCCGGACGTCGAGGACCGGATATCCCAACTCCACATCCCGGGTATCGTCTCGGAGGGCATCAGCAAGCGCGTCTATCCCAACGGCAGCGTCGCCGGTGGCATCATCGGCTTCCTCAAGGACGGCACCACGGGCCAAGCCGGCCTTGAGCAGACCCAAGACGAGCTCCTCCGCGGCAAGGACGGCAAGCGCGTCTTTGAAATCGGCGCCGACGGTCTCCGTATCCCCGTGGCAACCGATCTGCTGACCCCGGCTGTCAACGGCAAAGACGTCAAGCTTACGCTGAACACGGACATCCAGTACTTTGCGCAGCAGGCCATCCAGACCCAGGTCAACCAGCTCAATGCCGAGTGGGGATCAATCGTCGTTGAGGACATCAAGACCGGGAACCTCATTGCGATGGCGGATACGAACGCCCCGGATCCCAACGACCCGGGCAAAGTAGCGGCTGCGGACCGCGGCGTGCGATCGGTGACGGCCGCCTATGAGCCTGGTTCGGTGGAGAAGATGATCACCGCGTCCGCTGCGATCAATGAAGGAAAGTCCAGCCCATTGGACACCGTTACCGTTCCTCCTGCCGTGACCATCGACGGTCAGACGTTCACCGATGCCTTCCTCCACGGAACCGAACAGCGGACCCTCGCCGGTATCCTCGGCTATTCGATGAACACGGGTACCGTGATGATCGGCAGCCGGCTGAGCAAGCAACAGCGCTATGACTATCTCCAGCGCTTCGGCATCGGGGAAGCCCCGGACATTGGTCTTCCCGCCGAAGCCTCAGGAATCCTGGCCAAGCCCGATCAATGGGACGACCGGCAGCAGTACACCGTCCTGTTCGGCCAAGGCGTTTCCCAGTCCACGCTGCAGACCGTCCGGGCATACCAAAGCGTGGCCAACGACGGCGTGATGCTGCAACCCAGGTTGATCGACGGCTACGTCGGCGCCGACGGGGTCGAAGCGAAAGCACCTGCCAAGGACGCCCGGCAAGTCGTTACCAAGGACACCGCGCAGCAAGTGCGGGACATCCTGGAGAGCAACGTGACGATGGGCGAAGTGAAAGATGCTGGCATCGACGGATACCGGGTGGGCGCCAAGACAGGAACCTCCGAGGCGCCCCGCGAAGACGGCCTGCCTGGCTTCGATGGCTTCACGGCCTCCATCATTGGGATGGCGCCCATGGAAAATCCACGGTTCATCGTCGAGGTTGTTGTCCAGAGGCCCAAGGGCAACATCTACGGCATCACGCAAGGACCGATTTTCCGCTCGGTGATGGGCCAGGTCCTGCGCACCTACAACGTCCCGCCGTCCACCGGCACTCCGGCGCGGTTCCCCCAATACGGCAAATAAGGACCAGGACTCCAAATAAGGCCCAGTACGCCAAATAAAGCCAGTACGGCAAGTAGTTCAGTTTCGCCAAGTAAGCTTGTTGGGCATCTGTCCGGCCACATTTAGATCAACCCATGCCGTTTGCGGGAGCCCGAGGGTTCCCGCGCGGCCAGTTTTACGAGTACCAACGGAGAGCACCTTGTCAGAGCAGAATGATGCCGTATCGATCCCTACAGGGAACCCGCCGGCTACGGACAAACCCGGCTTCCGTCCAGCCGTCGTGGCGCCGGTTGCCCTGGAGGCCATCGCATCGTCCCTCGGAATCGCGCTGACCCCGGACTCAGCCGGTACGTCGGTCACTGGTGTGTCCCTCAACTCGCGCACCGTCGAGCCGGGAGACCTGTACTTGGCCTTGCCCGGTGCCACACGCCACGGAGCAGACTTTGTCACCCAAGCGGTGGCGGCCGGCGCTGTGGCCGTCGTGACCGATGAGGACGGCGCCCGTCAATTGGCACTTGAGGACCTTGCCGTTCCGGTGCTGATCGTTGGCGATCCCCGTGCAGCAGTCGGCACCCTCGCTGCCCTCGTTTATCGAAGCCAGCCACTCGATGGGGTTTCGCCCACGCTTTTCGGTGTAACTGGTACGAACGGCAAAACAACGACCACGTATTTCATCAACTCCTTGCTCCGTGCCCTGGGCATGAATCCCGGCCTGATCGGGACGATTGAAATTCTTGCGGGGGGCGAGGCCATCCCGAGTCTGCTGACCACGCCGGAGTCAACGGACGTCCATGCCTTGCTCGCCCTCATGCGTGAACGTGGGTTGGAAGCGGCTTCCATGGAGGTCTCCTCCCATGCTCTTTCGTTCCACAGGGTCGACTCGGTGACGTTCGACGTTGCCGGATTCACCAATCTGACGCAGGACCACCTCGATCTCCACGGAAGCATGGACGAATACTTCCGGACCAAGGCGGAGCTGTTCACGAGAGCGCGCGCACGGCGGGCCGTAGTGACCGTGGACGATCCGTGGGGGCGCTTGCTGGCCGAAGAGGCGGGAATTCCCGTGACCACGCTGTCGGCCACCGCTGGGAGCGAAGCCGACTGGACGGTCGGGTCTTCCAAACCACGCGGACTTGGAACGGACTTCGAATTGCGCCACCACGATGGATCGGTCCTGCGTGTCCATACAGGATTGCCGGGAGATTTCAACGTCGCCAATGCGGCACTGGCCACCATCATGGTGCTCGACTCCGGCATCGACCGGTCGGCACTTCAGGCCGCGCTGGACAGCCACGATCCCTTCACGGTTTCCGTGCCCGGCCGGATGCAGCTGATTTCCGATGCCCCGGCTTCCGTTGTCGATTTCGCGCACAACCCGGACGCGCTGGCGCGGGCCCTGAGCGCCATACGCCCGCAAGCACCCGGATCCCGCGTGATCGTCGTTTTCGGCGCCACAGGACAGCGCGACCAGGGCAAGAGGCCGACCATGGGCGCCATAGCCGCCCGACTCGCCGACGTCGTGATTGTCAGCGACGACGATCCCCATGACGAAGACGCTGCGGCGATCCGTTCGGAAGTCATCGCCGGCGCCCGGGCCGCCCGCGAGTCGGAGGACCTTGACTGCGAGATCGTGGAAGCGTACCCCCGGGACGTCGCGATCCGCCAAGCCGTGGATCTGGCCACGGAGCAGGACACTATCCTGATCGCCGGCCGAGGACATGAGGTCTGGCAGGAAGTGAATGGCGTCAACCTTGCCCTCGACGACCGGGTGGAACTGCGGGCGGCCTTGACAGCCAGGGGATTCAAGGTTTCCACGGACGAGCGGATAGAGTCCTAGACCGAGATGATTGCACTTACTGCGGCGGAGATCGCCGATATTACCAATGGCCGATTGGCAGCGGACCCCGGCATTGTCCCGGCGTCCATCGTTACCGACTCCCGTGAGGCGGCCGCCGGATCGCTGTACGTGGCCAAACCAGGTGAGAACGCTGACGGCCATGCGTACGTGGGCGCCGCTTTCGAGCGCGGGGCTGTCCTGGCGCTGACCGAGCGCGACGTTTCCGACGACGACGGCCGGCCGTACCCCGCCGTCGTCGTCGATGACGCCGTGATCGCGATGGGTGCCCTGGCCGCAGAGTCCGTTCGCCGCATCCGTGCCGCACGTACGGCCCAGGGGGAGCCCTTCACTGTCATCGGGATCACAGGCTCGGCGGGCAAGACAACTACCAAGGACTTGCTCGCGGGCATTCTTTCCCGGGCCGGCGCCACAGTTGCACCGCAGGGTTCATACAACGGTGAAGTCGGCGTGCCGCTCACCGTGTTCGGAGCCGATGCGGGCACGCGTTACCTCGTGATCGAAATGGGCGCCACCGGGGTCGGCCACATCAAATACCTCGCCGAGATGGTCCAACCGGACATCGGCGTCGTTCTTTGCGTCGGCACCGCCCACGCCGGCGAGTTCGGTGGGGTGGAGAACATAGCCAAGGCCAAGGGCGAACTCGTCGAAGCGCTGGGGCAGGACGGAACCGCCGTCATCAACCTCGACGACGCGCGCGTCGCGGCGATGGTCTCCCGCACCCAGGCCAAAGTGCTCGGAACCACCGCTACGGGCATTTCCGGCTCCCAGGTCGAAGCCAGGAACGCCGATATCGATGAAGACGGCCACCCGGAGTTCGAACTCATCCTTCCCGACGGCGGGGTCCCCCATCACGTCCACAGCAAGCTCATCGGTGCGCACCACGTCACCAACCTGCTTGCCGCCGCGGCCGCCGCGTTCGCGGCAGGCCTCCCTGCAGCCGGGATCGCCGATTCGCTGAGCGAGCAGTCCCCGGCCAGCCGGTGGAGAATGGAACGCACCGAGCGGGCCGACGGCGTCACCATCATCAACGACGCGTACAACGCGAATCCGGAATCCATGCGTGCAGCTTTGCGCACCCTCGCCGACCTCGGCCAGAGACGCCGCACCTGGGCGGTGCTGGGCGCGATGCTGGAACTCGGCGAAGATTCCATCCGCGAACACACCATAGTGGGGACGCAAGTGGTTCGCTTGAACATTTCCAGGCTCGTGGTGGTTGGCCGCGAAGCCCGGGCGCTGTACATTTCCGCGATCCAGGAAGGCTCCTGGGGCGACGAGTGCATTTTCGCCGAAACGGCCGACGAGGCCTACGAACTGCTGCAGGCCGAGCTCAAACCAGGCGACTTGGTGCTTTTCAAGTCCTCGAACGGGGTCGGCTTAAGGCATTTGGGGGATCGGATAGCATTACCTCCACAGGCCGGTACGAGTGCGAACACCGCGGCTGCAACTGCCGCCAATGAAGGGAACGAGCTGCTGTGATTGCACTGTTGATCGGCGCAGGCGTCGCCCTCCTGGTGGCCTTGGTGGGAACGCCACTCTTCATCCGGTTCCTCGTCACCAAGGGATACGGCCAGTTCATCCGCGACGACGGACCCACCTCGCACCACACCAAGCGTGGTACTCCCACCATGGGCGGGACGGTCGTGGTGGCCGCCGTGCTCATCAGCTACGGGTTGACCCACCTGATCATGTGGATGATGAACCCGCGATCACCGGGCCCGTCAGCTTCGGGCTTGCTCTTGTTGTTCCTGATGGTCGGCATGGGATTCGTTGGCTTCCTTGACGATTTCATCAAGATTTCCAAGCAACGCAGCCTCGGACTCAATGCCAAGGCCAAACTGATCCTTCAAGCCTTTGTTGGCATTGTCTTCGCAGTGCTCGCGCTGAACTTCCCCGACTCGCAGGGGATCACGCCGGCCTCCACCCATATTTCCCTTGTGCGGGACATTCCCTGGCTGAACCTGGCCTTCGGGGGAACCGTCCTCGGAGCCATCCTGTTTGTCATCTGGTCGAACCTGATCGTCACTGCGGCAACCAACGGCGTCAACCTGACGGACGGACTGGACGGCCTTGCCGCCGGCGCCTCCATCATGGTCTTCGGGGCGTACACACTCATGGGAATCTGGCAGAACAACCAGGCGTGCGGTTCACCCCGCGAGGCGGGCAGCGGGTGCTATTCGGTCCGCGACCCGCTCGATCTGGCGCTCCTGGCGGCTATTTGCAGTGCCGCGCTGGTGGGCTTCCTCTGGTGGAACACGTCTCCGGCGAAGATCTTCATGGGAGACACCGGTTCCCTGGCGATCGGCGGGGCGGTGGCAGGCTTTGCGATCCTCTCCCGCACCGAACTTCTTTTGGGCATCATCGGCGGGCTTTTCGTCCTCATCACGCTGTCGGTCATCATCCAGGTGGGCTACTTCAAGGTCACCAAGGGTAAGCGGGTCTTCAAAATGGCGCCCCTTCAGCATCATTTCGAACTCAAGGGCTGGGCGGAGATCACGGTGGTTGTCCGATTCTGGATTCTTTGTGGCTTGTTCGTGGCCGCAGGCCTTGGGATTTTCTATGCTGAATGGGTGGTGCTGCTGTGAGCGCAAGTCCTCAAACCAAGCCTTCTACCAACGACCGGCTCGAGAACCTCGTCAGCTGGGATTCCGACTGGAAGGGCCTGCGCGTCGTCGTGACTGGCATCGGCGTCTCCGGTTTCGCGGCCGCCGATACCTTGATCGAACTCGGTGCCCGGGTGGTGGTTGTTGACGCTGCCACGAGCGCTAAAGCCCTAGCACAGGCGGACACCTTGAAGATCGTCGGCGCAGCCGATGTCCTCCTCGGCCAGGACGCCGTCAAAACGCTGCCCCGCGTGGACGGTGAAAAGCCCGAACTCGTCGTGACGTCGCCGGGCTGGCGGCCGGATCAGTCCCTCCTGGCAGCTGCCAAAAGGGCCCACGTACCGGTGTGGGGCGACGTCGAGCTCGCCTGGCGGGTGCGTGAACGCAAGGGCCGCAAGACGGCGGACTGGCTCACGATCACGGGTACCAACGGCAAAACCACGACGGTGGGCATGACCGAAGCCATGCTGCAGGCAGCAGGGCTCAAGGCAATCGCCGTGGGGAATGTAGGCACCCCCATCCTGGACGCACTCCGTGACCCTGTGGAGTACGACGCTTTAGCGGTTGAGCTTTCCAGCTTCCAATTGCACTGGATCGAATCGCTCTCCCCGGTGGCGAGCGTCTGCCTCAACGTCGCCGAGGACCACGTCGACTGGCACGGCTCCTACGAGTCCTACCTCGCGGACAAGGCAAAGATCTTCGAGAACACCCAGAAGGCGTGCATCTACAACGCCGAGCAGATCGAGACCGAACGCATGGTGGAAAACGCCGACGTGGTGGAGGGTTGCCGGGCGATCGGTTTCACCACCTTGACGCCGGCCATCAGCATGCTCGGCGTGGTCGAGGGCTTGCTCGTGGACCGTGCGTTCATCGAAGAACGCAAGAGTTCTGCAGAGGAACTCGCGTCGCTGGCGGACCTGGGCACGGCTGCGCCGCGGCACATGGTTGCGAACGCACTGGCCGCCGCCGCACTGGTGCGCGCGTACGGCGTCGAACCGGCCGCAGTGCGTGAGGGGCTCAGGAACTATCTCCCCGGAGACCACCGTATCCAGCCTGTGGCCAAGCAGAACGGCGTCCTCTGGGTCAACGACTCCAAGGCGACCAATCCGCACGCTGCTTCTGCGGCCTTGTCGGCGTTCGATCGTGTCGTCTGGATCGCCGGCGGCCTGTCCAAGGGCGTCAACTACGACGACTTGGTCAAAAACAACGCGCGCAGGCTCAAAGCGGTGGTGCTGATCGGCTCCGACACCGCGGACCTGGAAGCCTCCCTCAAGCGACACGCAGCGGATGTGCCCGTAATCGGGCAGCCCAAGGGCGACACTGAAATGGTGCAGTCCGCCGATTCAGCTGGTACCGCCGCGGAACCGTCTCCGATCTTCGGCGACACCGTGATGGCCCATGCTGTCGAGTCGGCAGCAAGTATCGCCGAGCCCGGCGATACCGTGCTGATGGCCCCGGCGGCTGCCTCCATGGACCAGTTCTCTTCCTACGCTCACCGTGGCGATGCTTTCATCCGGGCAGTGCGCGAGCTTGTGGAAGGCCAGGCACAGACCACCGAGGAGTAACAATGGTCAGCACGCCCACGCGCAGCGGGCCCGGGCGGACCCGGGGCGGCAAGGCAGACCCCGCCGGACGCGCGGCAGGCGTGGCGCGGGCCTCGCTGCCGTCCCGCATCCGCTCGGGCATTTCCGGGTTTTGGTCGACCCTCGAGGGAAGCGGTAAATCGAGCGGCGGGTCAACGTACTACTTGATTCTTGGAGCTTCGCTTGCCCTGACGGCCATCGGGATCATCATGGTCCTGTCGGCGTCGAGCGTCGAAGCGATTGCGGCCGGCGAATCCCCGTACTCCATCGCCACCAAGCAAGGCATGTTCGCCGCGATCGGCATCGTCGCGATGCTGGTGCTTTCGCGGGTCAACGTCCTGTGGCTTAAGCGATTCGCATGGCCCTCGATCATCCTTGCCGGCGCCTTGCTGGTGCTGGTCCTGGTCATCGGCAAACGTGTTCTAGGCAACCAGAACTGGATCGAGATCGGCGGCTTCACGTTCCAGCCATCGGAGTACGCCAAGTTCGCGCTGGTGCTCTGGATGGCCACGGTTCTTTCCGTCAAGGCAAAACTCCTTGACAAATGGACGCACGCGCTGATCCCTGTCGTTCCGGTCTCCGCCGCCATCATCACCTTGATTGTCCTGGGACATGACCTCGGCACCTCGCTGGTGGTCATGCTCATCATGGCTGCGGGATTGTTTTTCGGCGGCGTCAACCTGAAGCTTTTCGCTGCGGCCGGTGGTGTTGCCGCAGCTGCCGCCCTGATCCTGGCGTTTACGAGTGGAAACCGAATGTGCCGGATCACCTCGTGGATGGGGCAGAGCTGCGCAGGGGCAAGCGACATCGGATTCCAAAGCGAACAGGGGCTCAGCGCCCTTGCTTCGGGAGGTTGGCTTGGTGTTGGGCTTGGCCAGAGCCGGCAAAAATACCAGTGGATTCCCGAAGCCCACAACGACTTCATCTTCGCTGTCATCGGGGAAGAACTCGGGCTTGTGGGGACGATCGTGGTCCTGGTGCTTTTTGCCTTGCTCGCCGTTGCCATCTACCGGGTCGTCAGCCACCAGGAAGACTTGTTCGCCCGGGTGCTCGGCGGATCGATCATGGCGTGGATGCTTGGACAGGCCGCGATCAACATGGCGATGGTGGCAGGCCTGCTCCCCGTGATCGGCGTGCCGCTGCCTTTCATTTCCTATGGGGGTTCAGCGTTGGTGATGTCGCTATGCGGCGTGGGCGTAGTGTTGTCTTTGGCCCGCGCCCAAATGGCTCCTGCCAGCCGCTCCAAGCCGCGCTGGCGATTTGCAAAAACTGCACGAAAGCGTACATAGCACTCCATGAATTCCCAGCCCAAGCCCCTCTCCGTGGTCCTCGCCGGCGGCGGGACCGCCGGACACATCAGCCCCTTGCTTGCCATTGCCGATGCCATCAAGTCGCTGCGGCCCGATGCCAGGATCCTTGCCGTCGGCACACCCAACGGCATGGAAACGCGCCTCGTTCCGGCTGCCGGCTACGAGTTGGCCACCATCGACCGGGTTCCGTTTCCCCGGAAGCCCTCCGCGGATCTGCTCAAACTTCCCGGCAGGCTCGCGGCCGCCGTCAAGCAAGCCGGGCGCATTCTCGACGACGCGCAGGCCGACGTCCTCCTCGGCGTCGGCGGCTATGTCTGCACTCCTATGTACCTCGCGGCGTGGCGTCGCAGGATCCCCATCGTCATCCACGAGGCCAACACGCGCGCCGGGCTTGCGAACCGGGTAGGAGCGATGTTCACCAAACATGTGGGCGTGGCCTTCCCCGAGACCCGGCTACGGCACGCCCGCCACGTGGGGATGCCCATGCGCAAGGCCATCGCCGGTTTGGACCGGGCGGCTTGGCGAGCGGACGCCAGGCAGTCGCTCGGTCTGGACGCCGGACAGCCCGCACTCATCGTGACGGGCGGTTCCTCCGGCGCCCAGAGCATCAACCGCACCATTGCCGGAGCCGTCGCCGCGTTGTCGGAAGCCGGTATCCAGACACTGCACATCACCGGCCGCGGCAAGGCAATGACGAACGACGACGGCGCCCCATTGGCTGCCGACGGCTACCACCAGGTGGAATACGTGGACGGCATGGAGGACGTCTACGCGGCCGCAGACGTCCTCCTTGCCCGATCCGGCGCGGCAACCGTCAGCGAGGTGGCCGCCGTCGGGCTCCCTGCGGTCTTCGTTCCGCTGCCCATCGGAAACGGCGAGCAGGCAATGAACGCCTCCGCGCTGGTCAAAGCCGGGGCGGCGCTTTTGGTCGATGACCGGGCCCTCACCGCGGAATGGCTCAAGGCCGAGTTGATTCCGTTGCTCACGGATCAAGCCCGCCTTGAGGAAATGGCCAGCAAGGCAAAGGAACTTGGCATCAGAAATGCTGATCGGCGGATGGCCGATCTCGTCTTGGAAGCGGTAACCGAATGACCCAGCCCCTCGCAGACATCGATTCCCTCGGCAGGGTCCATTTCATCGGCATCGGCGGCGTGGGCATGTCCGCCGTCGCACGCATCATGGTGGCCAGGGGCGTTCCGGTGAGCGGTTCCGACGCCAAGGACCTTCCCGTCATGCACGACCTCCGGTCCGCGGGGGCCCGGATCGCAGTCGGCTACGCCGCGGAAAACCTTCGCGACGCGCAGACCGTCGTCGCGGGTTCGGCCATCAGGGCGGACAATCCGGAGCTGGAAGCGGCCCGGGCGGCCGGCCTTCCGGTGCTCCACCGCTCGGAGGCCCTCGCGGCGACCATGGGCGCAGACCGTGTGGTGACCGTGGCCGGCACGCATGGCAAGTCCACCACCACCTCAATGGTTGCCGTGTTGCTCAAGGAAGCGGGCCTCGATCCGTCCTTCGCCATCGGGGCCAACGTGCCCGCCCTCGGTGTCAACGCAGCGCACGGCACCTCGGATATCTTCGTCGCCGAAGCCGATGAATCGGACGGTTCCTTCCTCAACTACCGGCCCCTCATCGCCGTCGTCACCAACGTCGAGGCCGACCACCTCGACTACTACGGCACGCCTGAGGCTGTCTACGCCTCTTTCGACAGCTTCGCGGCACTCCTGCCCGCCAACGGCCTTCTGTTCGCCTGCGCGGACGACGACGGCGCCCGGGGACTAGCGGAACGGACCCGTGCTGCGGGCAATACCCGGGTGCTGAGCTACGGGACCGCGGAGGACGCGGATATCCGCCTGCACGATGGGGGACCCGGCGATGTCCTGGTTTCTATCGACGGGCAGGAATACCGCCTTGACCTTCAAGTGCCCGGGCGGCACAACGCGTTGAACGCGGCGGCCGCGTTCGGCGTCGCAGTCGAGCTCGGCGTGGCGCCCCAGGCTGCCGCGGCCGCCCTCGGCCATTTCACCGGAGCATCGCGGCGATTCGAGTTCAAAGGACAGGGGAGGGGCGTGCGTGTCTACGACGACTACGCCCACCACCCCACGGAAGTCCGGGCCGCCTTGTCCGCTGCCCGCTCTGTGGCAGGCGGAAACAAGGTGCACGTGCTCTTCCAGCCCCATCTGTTTTCGCGCACCCGCGAGTTCGCGGAACAGTTCGCAGAAGCGCTTGGCGAGGCGGATACGGCCCTCGTGCTGGACATCTACCCTGCCCGCGAGGATCCCATTCCAGGAGTCACGAGTACCTTGATCACGGGGCGCCTCAAGAGCGGCAGGCTCGTAGCCGGCGGACAGGAAGCGCTGGACGCGGTTCTTTCCGCGGCCGGCGAGGGTGACATCGTCCTGACTGTGGGAGCGGGCGACGTGACGGCCTACGGGCCCCGGATCGTGGAGCTGTTGGGTGGCTGACACCCGGAAGCCGACTTTCAAGCCGCAGGCAGGCACCCGGCCCGGAGTCGTCAGTGCTGAACGCAGCCTCGACGATCCCGTCGGAGGCCCTTCGGGGTCCGCCGGCGGCAAGGACAACAATGTGGTGGCCTTTCCGGAGCCCAAGGGACGCAAGCGGCGGCGGACGGTGATCACGGCCTTGGCCATTATTGTGGCCCTTGTCGCCGGAATAATCGTTGCGGCCATCTACTCGCCGGTGTTCGCCGTGCGCACAGTGACGGTCGACGGCACCAAGCTGCTCCAGGCGGGGAGCGTCCAGAAGGCCCTGGAACCGGTGAAGGGGAAACCCCTTCCACAAATCAGCGACGCCGAGATTGCCGCGCTGCTCAAGCCCCTCGTCCAGGTGCGCTCCGTCAGTACCGAAGCCCGCCCGCCGTCGGAACTCTTGGTCCACGTCGTCGAACGGGTACCCGTGGCCCTGGTCAAGAGCGGCGACAACTATTCACTGGTTGACGTCGACGGCGTCCAGCTCGGATCAACCGCCGATACCGCATCGGTTGCCTTGCCCCTCATCGATGGGCAAGGAGCCAACCAGAATCTCTTCAGGGCGATCACTGCAGTTCTTGCCACCCTGCCGGAGGATGTCCTTGCCAAGATGGCCAGCGCGTCGGCTTCGTCGCCGGACGCCGTCGAGCTCAAGCTCACGGACGGCAAGATCGTTGTGTGGGGGAATGCGGACGAGAAGGAGCTGAAGGCGCGCGTCCTCCAGGCGTTGCTTAAGGCTCCCGCCAATCCAAAAGTTCCGGTGAATGTCTACGATGTCAGCGTACCAAGGCACCCGTTCACCAAATAGGCCATTTCAGGAAGTAACCTCACTGACGCACAGGGCTATTTTTCGGACTTTCACACGACACGCGGAGGCGGTCATTGAATGTCGGATTCATAGCCCATACCGTCACTTAAGAGTTACTTGACATAACTATAACCTTCAACTAGAGGGTTAAGGTCCAAGAATTCAAGTTGGACTCGATCTGTTTCGCTATAGGACACAAGCAAGGGGCACGAAACGTGGCAGCACCGCAGAATTACTTGGCCGTCATCAAGGTCGTCGGCATCGGCGGCGGTGGCGTGAATGCAGTTAACCGAATGATCGAAGTCGGCCTCCGCGGCGTCGAGTTCATCGCCATCAACACCGATGCCCAGGCTCTCCTCATGAGCGACGCCGACGTCAAGCTTGACGTCGGACGCGAGCTCACACGCGGTCTGGGAGCCGGCGCCAACCCCGACGTCGGACGCCAGGCCGCCGAGGACCACGCCGATGAGATCGAAGAGGTTATCCGCGGAGCCGACATGGTCTTCGTCACCGCAGGCGAAGGCGGCGGCACCGGAACCGGCGGCGCCCCCGTCGTGGCCCGGATCGCCCGTTCGCTCGGCGCCCTGACCATCGGTGTCGTCACGCGGCCCTTCACCTTCGAAGGCCGCAGGCGCGCCGGTTCGGCCGAAGCCGGAATCGACGCCCTGCGCGACGAAGTCGATACCCTCATCGTCATTCCCAACGACCGCCTCCTGTCCATCAGCGACCGTAACGTCTCCGTCCTGGACGCTTTCCGTTCCGCTGACCAAGTACTCCTGTCCGGTGTCCAGGGCATCACGGACCTCATCACCACCCCGGGCCTGATCAACCTCGACTTCGCCGACGTCAAGTCGGTCATGCAGGGCGCAGGCTCCGCGCTGATGGGTATCGGCTCCGCGCGCGGCGAGGACCGCGCTGTCAAGGCCGCGGAACTCGCCATCGCTTCTCCGCTTCTGGAAGCCTCGATCGACGGCGCCCACGGCGTCCTGCTTTCCATCCAGGGCGGCTCGGACCTCGGCCTGTTCGAAATCAACGAAGCCGCGAGGCTCGTGCAGGAAGTGGCCCACCCCGAAGCCAACATCATCTTCGGTGCCGTCATCGACGACGCCTTGGGCGACGAAGCACGCGTCACGGTTATCGCCGCTGGTTTTGACGACGTCAAGGCCACATCACCGTCAATGAACCAGTCTGCTGCCCAGCAGCCCGGTCAGCACCAGGCCCCCGCGGCCCCGGATCGTCCTGCGCCCTCAGCTGCACCGGCCTATTCCGCGCCGCAGCACGTTTCCGCCGGCGTCGGCGCTTCCGGCTTGAGCAACTGGGGCCAGCAGCGCCCTTCGGCGTTGCCGGCTGACTCGGGCTTCGACGTCGACCTCCCGGCCGTCGTCGAACCGGACCTTTCGGGAAGCCGCACCGACGACCTCGATGTTCCGGACTTCCTGAAGTAGCAGGTCTGTTCAAACCCACCCAGGAGAGTTAGCCCGTAGTGTTTTGGTGGCGAAAAGAAGTGCGGCCCGGAATTTCGGTTGCCTTCTCCGATGACGATGCGGGCAACCTTGCACTGCACGTGGCGGACAATCCTGACGATGTCATGGCGCGCCGGGTCCGGCTGGAAGCGGCAGCGGGGCTCGGCGAACGCCATTTCCAATACATGAACCAGGTCCATGGAAAAGCCGTCGAATTCATCTCCGTGCACGGAGACGGACCAACGGCCGACGCCATGGTGTCCCGGGGACAGCCTCTTGCGGTCATGGTGGCCGATTGTGTCCCCGTCGTGCTATTGGGCGACGTCGAGGACGAATCCGATCCGGTTCTTGCTGTGGTCCACGCCGGCCGGCCCGGGGTTGCCGCGGACATCGTTTCGGCCACTGTGGTGAATATGCGAAGCCGCGGTGCGGCGACCATCAGCGCCTGGGTGGGCCCTTCCATCTGCGGTGCATGCTACGAAGTTCCCGAACAATTGCGGACGGACGTAGTTGCCGCGGTCCCGGAAACCTGGTCCACAACCTCCTGGGGTACGCCCGCACTGGATCTGCCCGCCGGTGTGCGCGCCCAGCTGGAGGCCGTCGGCGTCACGGTCGAGTACTCGGGGGAGTGCACGCTGGAGACTGCTCGGCTTTACTCGTATAGGCGCAATCAGCAAACGGGCCGATTTGCAGGTTTGGTGTGGACCCATGAGTGAGAATTTCCCGACGGCGGAAAGCGCCGCGGGCGATCCACGGACCGCCGAGCTGCGCGAACGGCTCGCCGCGGTCCGCCAACGGATTTCGGCGGCAACCGCGGCGGCCGGGCGAAGCGAAGAGCCGCAACTGATAGTCGTCAGCAAGTTCCATCCCGCAGCGGACGTAGCCCGGCTGGCGGGACTTGGCGTGACCGACGTCGGAGAAAACCGCGACCAGGAAGCGGCCGCGAAGTCTTCCGAGCTGGCCGGACTCCCGGTGCGTTGGCACTTCATCGGCCAATTGCAAAGCAACAAGGCCAAATCCGTAGCGAAATACGCATTTTCCGTGCAATCGATCGACCGTCCGCAACTCGCCGAGGCCCTTGCCAAGGTTGTCGCCCGCCAGCAATCCGAGTCCGGCAGAGAGGACCTTGACTGCTACATCCAGGTCAGCCTTGAGGACGACGGCGGCGCCCACCGCGGCGGTGCCGCTCAGTCCGACGTCGAGCGCCTCGCCGAATCCATCGCTACAGCCGCCGGGCTGCGCCTGGCCGGAGTGATGGCCGTCGCGCCGCTCGGCGCGCCCCCGGAGGAAGCGTTCGAGAAACTCGCCGCCATTTCACGGGATTTGCGGAGGCTGCATCCGGACGCCGTGGGGATATCCGCCGGGATGAGCCAGGACCTCGAAGCCGCCGTTCAATTTGGTGCGACACACCTGCGAATTGGCTCGGATATTCTCGGTTCGCGTCCGCGGGTGGGGTAGCGTCAAAGTATTGGAAGCGACGGGCCGGGATTTCAGCGATGTCAAGTCATGGGCGGCCCGCCTACTGCAGACACGATAGGAGTCCAGCATGGCTGGCGCATTGCGCAAGACAATGGTTTATCTTGGGCTCGCCGATGGCGATGAACACTACGAGTCTGAGCAGCACATGCAGCACGCGGACGAGGACCGGTCTGTTGACCACAATCGTGAAGAGCGCCGCGCCCCTGCACCTGTACGTGAAGTAGTTCGTGAAGTCCCCCCTGTCGCCGAAGAGGAATACCGCGCACCCGTGACACCTATCAAGCGTGCGGCATCTAGCCGCGAAGACGCCTCCGGACTGAGGCAGATCACCACCGTCCATCCCCGTTCCTACAATGACGCCAAGATCATCGGCGAAAGTTTCCGGGACGGCATCCCCGTGATCATGAACGTCACCGACATGGGCGAGGGAGATGCCAAGCGCCTCGTCGATTTTTCCGCCGGGTTGGTCTTCGGACTCCATGGCAGCATTGAGCGCGTCACCAGCAAGGTTTTCCTGTTGTCGCCGTCGTACGTCGAGGTTCTTGGCGACGACAAGAAGGTCAGCGAAGCCCAAGCAACGTTCTTCAACCAGAGCTAGCACGGTCATCACCGAATGCCAGGCAGAGCGATCTGCCTGGCATCTGTGTTGCAATAGAGGGACTGACCGAGAAAAGTAGCGAACTAGGAGATCTGAGCTAACCCGTGGGCATAGTTTTCGGCCTTTTGTACATTGCATTGCTGCTGTTCCTGGTCACCCTCATCGTCAGGCTCGTTTTCGATCTGGTGCAGATGTTTGCGCGGCAGTGGCGCCCCCGTGGCGGAGCCCTCGTGGCCGCGCACGTGGTCTATTCGGTGACTGATCCGCCCTTGAAACGGATCCGCCGGCTGATCCCGCCACTGCAGCTTGGCGGGGTGTCCCTTGACCTGGCATTCCTCATCGTGTTTATTGTCGTCAGCATCGCGATGGGATTCGTCTACACGCTGGCGTAGCTTTTCCGCAGGCCATTTTCCGTCAATCTGTTTCGTCGGCGAGTGGGCTGCAATCTCCGACCCAACACGATGGTGTTGAATTGGGGGAATCAGATGATATTTAGGTACCGTAGTTTTGAACGGCCGGAAGGCCTACTGACTAACTAGACCAACGAGGTGACCAGATGGCTTTGACGCCAGAAGACGTTGTCAACAAGCGCTTTCAGCCGACCAAGTTCCGCGAAGGCTACGACCAGGACGAGGTCGACGACTTTCTCGACGAAATCGTCGTCGAGCTGAGGCGTTTGAACCAAGAGAACGACGAGCTGCGCAAGAAGCTCGGCGAAGCTGGCAACCCAGTGGCCGCCAGCGCGGCATCGGCACCCGTGGTCGAGAAGGTGCCCGCACCCGTGAAGGCCGACAAGGACGCACACGCCAAGGCGGAAGCCGAAGCGAAGGCCGAGGCTGAGAAGAAGAAGGAGCCGGCTGTTGCCGCCGCTCCGGTTCCGGCCGCACCTTCGGCCGGCTCTCCCTCCGCCGAGTCCGCAGCCGGTCTGCTGGCCATGGCTCAGCAGATGCACGACAAGCACGTGGCCGATGGCGAGCAGCAGAAGGAAAAGATCATTGCCGAGGCACAGATCGAAGCTTCCAGCCTCGTCAACGACGCGCAGGACAAGTCCCGCAAGATCCTCGGCGCCCTAGAGCAGCAGCGCAGCGTTCTCGAACGCAAGGTGGAGCAGCTCCGCGGCTTCGAGCGCGACTACCGCTCCCGCCTGAAGGCCTACATTGAAGGCCAGCTGCGTGACCTGGATGCCCGCGGCTCAGTTGCGGCTCCTGAGGTCGGCGAAGCCGCCGCAGAGGTCTAGCAAGTATTCTGAAAGCCGGTGGCTGGGGATTCCTCGGCCACCGGCTTTCGCCTGTTAAGGCGCAGAAGCCACAGTTACCGAATGAAAGTACTATGAGCGACGAACAAATTGACGGCACCACGGAGCCGGTCCGCATCAAAGCCCACACGTGGCGTCCCGCACTGCTTTGGGTCTTTGCAGGCTTCGCCGTGTTCGCTTACGCCTTCGATCAACTGACCAAACTCTGGGTCACCAGCACCATGATCGAAGGCGAGCGGATCCCCGTCCTTCCTCCGCTCCTGCACTGGTACTACATCCGAAACTCGGGCGCTGCGTTCTCCATCGGTGAAAACGTCACCTGGGTCTTCACGATCGTCATGGCGGCCGTTTCAGTGGTGATCCTTTTCCAAGTGCGTCGATTGGGGTCTGTCTGGTGGTCCCTGGCACTCGGCTTGCTGCTTGGTGGTGCGCTCGGAAACCTCACGGACCGCCTTTTCCGCGAGCCTTCTTTCGCCATGGGCCACGTCGTGGACTTCATCCAGTTGCCCAACTTCGCTATTTTCAACATCGCCGACTCTGCGGTGGTTTCCAGCGTCGTGATTATCTGCCTGTTGACTTTGCGGGGAATCGGGCTCGATGGCTCCCGCCACCACTCCACCGGTTCGGCGCCGGAAAAGTCCGGCACGCCGGAGGGTGAGGATCCGGGCGATGTCTGAGCAATTCGTGGTGCCTGATGAGTTGGGCGGGGCCAGGGCCGACGCAGCCTTGGCGAAACTGATGGATATCTCCCGCTCCGCAGCCGCCTTGCTGATCGCCGAGGGCAACGTCACCATCTCGGCAACTACGCTGGGCAAATCGGCAAAACTCGTTGCCGGGTCCGTGCTGGAAGTCACCGTTCCGGAACGCCGGGATCCCTTGGAAGTCGTGGAGGAAGTCGTGGAAGGCCTGAATATCCTGTTGGACGATGACGACTTTGTCGTCATCGACAAGCCTGTTGGCGTGGCGGCGCACCCGTCCCCAGGTTGGGTCGGCCCTACCGTGGTGGGCGGCCTCGCCGGTGCGGGATACCGGATCTCAACGTCCGGCGCGCCTGAACGTGCCGGCATCGTCCATCGTCTCGACGTCGGAACCTCCGGCGTCATGGTCGTGGCCAAGAGCGAACAGGCTTACACGGTGCTCAAGCGGGCCTTCAAGGAACGCACGGTGGAGAAGGTGTACCACGCAGTGGTCCAGGGCCTGCCGGATCCACTGGAGGGCACCATAGACGCGCCCATCGGGCGCCACCCGGGGCATGATTGGCGTTTCGCGGTGATCGAGGATGGCCGTCCCTCCGTGACGCATTACGAAGTCCTCGAGGCCTATGGCAAGGCGACCCTCGTGGAAATTCACCTTGAGACAGGCAGGACACACCAGATCCGGGTTCATTTTTCGGCCCTCAGGCACCCTTGCGCGGGCGATCTGACCTATGGGGCGGACCCGCGTTTGGCTGCCAACCTGGGTCTTACCCGGCAGTGGCTGCACGCGCGGCGGCTTGGCTTCAACCACCCCCGGACCGGCGAATGGGTGGAAGTCACCAGCGAGTATCCGGCGGATCTGCAATACGCGCTGGAGCTCCTTGAAAGCGGTAATGCGTAGGCGGATCCTCGCCTCCAGCGCGCCACTCCAACTGCGCGGGCCCTGCCGGTAGACTGTCGTGGTGACTTCCAGCAATGACTCGTTCGTCCATCTGCACACCCACACCGAATACTCCATGCTGGATGGTGCGGCACGTCTCACTGAGTTGTTCGACGAGACCGAGCGGCTGGGCATGCCTGCGCTGGCCACCACGGACCACGGATACCTGTTCGGTGCCTTCGATTTCTGGAAGAAGGCCACGGACAAAGGCATCAAGCCGATCATCGGCGTCGAAGCCTATGTCACGCCGGGCACGGCGCGCGGCGACAAAGAGCGCGTTCGCTGGGGCGACGAGGGCCAGCGCAAGGACGACGTTTCCGGTGGTGGTTCCTACACCCACATGACGTTGTTGAGCTACAACAACGTCGGCATGCGCAATCTGTTCCGGGCATCCTCGATTGCTTCGCTCGACTCGGTGTTCGGCAAATGGCCCCGCCTTGACCGGGAGTTGCTGAACACCTATTCCGAAGGCCTGATCGCCACCACCGGATGCCCTTCCGGTGAAGTCCAGACCCGCCTTCGGCTCGGGCAGTACCGGGAGGCGCTGGCCGCGGCTTCCGAGTTCCGCGACATCTTCGGTGCGGAAAACTACTTCTGCGAACTGATGGACCATGGCCTGGACATCGAACGGCGGGTCACCGGCGACCTGCTGCGTTTGGCCAAGGAACTAAAACTTCCGCTCGTGGCCACCAATGACCTCCACTACACGCATGAGCATGACGCGAAGGCACACGAGGCCCTCTTGGCGATCCAGTCGGGCTCCACGCTGCTCGAGCCCACCTATGACAACGGCGGCTCGCGGTTTGCGTTCTCCGGCAGCGGCTACTACTTGAAGTCACCGCAGGAGATGCGCGAGTTGTTCCGCGACCATCCCGAAGCCTGCGACAACACCTTGTTGATCGCAGAGCGCTGCGAAGTGTCCTTCAATACGGGCGCGAACTACATGCCGCGGTTCCCTTGTCCTCCCGGCGAGGACGAGACATCCTGGCTCGTCAAGGAAGTAGCCACGGGGCTCGACTACCGCTACCCGAACGGCGTCCCGGACAAGGTACGGAAGCAAGCCGACTATGAGCTTGAGGTCATCACGTCCATGGGCTTCCCGGGATACTTCCTGGTGGTGGCCGACTTCATCAACTGGGCCAAGAACAACGGAATCAGGGTGGGCCCGGGCCGTGGTTCGGGTGCGGGCTCCATGGTGGCGTATGCCATGCGCATCACCGACCTCGACCCGCTGGAACACGGCCTGATCTTCGAGCGCTTCCTCAACCCGGACCGCGTGTCCATGCCCGACTTCGACGTCGACTTCGATGATCGTCGCCGTTCCGAGGTCATCGACTACGTCACCCGGAAGTACGGCGACGAGCGCGTGGCCATGATTGTCACCTACGGCACCATCAAGACCAAGCAGGCGCTCAAGGACTCCTCCCGTGTGCTCGGCTACCCGTTCAGCATGGGTGAACAGCTCACCAAGGCGTTGCCGCCGGCCGTGATGGCCAAGGACATCCCGCTGGCGGACATCCAGAACCCCGAGGCCAAGCGCTATGGCGAGGCCGGAGACTTCCGCCAGCTCATCAGCACGGACCCGGAGGCCGCCAAGGTCTTCGAGACCGCGCTGGGCATCGAGGGGCTGAAGCGGCAGTGGGGCGTACATGCCGCGGGTGTCATCATGTCTTCGGACCCCATCATCGACGTCATTCCTGTCATGCGACGCATCCAGGACGGCCAGGTCATCACGCAGTTCGATTACCCGACGTCCGAAGGCCTTGGCCTGATCAAGATGGACTTCCTGGGCTTGAGGAACCTGACGATCATTTCCGACGCCCTGGAAAACATCAAGATGAACCGAGGCGTCGACCTCGATCTCGAGCACCTGTCGTTGGACGATCCGGCGTCGTACGAGTTGCTGGCGCGCGGCGACACTTTGGGAGTCTTCCAGCTCGACGGCGGGCCCATGCGGTCGCTGCTCAAGCTCATGAAGCCTGACAACTTCGAAGACATCTCCGCCGTGTTGGCGCTGTACCGGCCAGGTCCCATGGGCGCCAACGCCCACACGGATTACGCCCTGCGTAAGAACAAGATCCAGGAAGTCATCCCGATCCACCCGGAGCTCGAGGAACCGCTCTCCGAAATCCTCGGCGGAACGTATGGCCTGATCGTCTACCAGGAGCAGGTCATGGCCGTGGCCCAGAAGCTGGCCGGCTACTCACTTGGTCAAGCCGATATCCTCCGGCGCGCCATGGGCAAGAAGAAGAAATCCGAACTGGACAAGCAGTTTGCCGGCTTCTCCCAAGGCATGCAGGACAACGGCTATTCCATGGACGCCGTCAAGACCTTGTGGGACATCCTGCTCCCGTTCTCCGACTACGCCTTCAACAAGGCGCACTCCGCCGCGTACGGGGTCATTTCCTACTGGACCGCGTACCTGAAGGCCCACTTCGCTCCCGAATACATGGCCGCCCTGCTCACTTCCGTGGGCGACGACAAGGACAAATCGGCCATCTACCTCAATGAATGCCGGCGCATGGGCATTACGGTCCTGCCGCCGGACGTCAACGAGTCAAGCCTCAACTTCACCCCTGTCGGAACCGACATCCGCTTCGGAATGGGGGCTATCCGCAACGTCGGCGTCAACGTCGTGGAAGCCATGGTGGCGGCCCGGGCGAGCGAGGGCGCCTACACCTCCTTCAAGGACTTCCTCATGAAGGTTCCGGCGGTGGTCTGCAACAAGCGCACCATCGAGTCCCTCATCAAGGCCGGTGCATTCGACTCCCTCGGCCATCACCGCCGTGCGCTGGCGATGGTCCACGAAGAAGCGATCGATTCGGTCATCACGCTCAAACGCAATGAGGCGATCGGCCAGTTCGATCTCTTCGCCGGATTCGAGGACCAGGAGCCGCAAGCCTCCCTGAGCACGGAGATCCCGGACCTGCCGGAATGGGAGAAGAAAGACAAGCTCGCCTTCGAGCGGGACATGCTCGGACTCTATGTCTCGGACCACCCCCTGCAAGGGCTTGAGGGCGTGTTGAGCCAGCATGCCGAGCAATCGATCACTTCGATCCTGGGAGAAGACGGACCGCACGACGGCGCCATCGTCACCATTGCGGGCATGATCACCTCGCTCAGCCGCAGGATTGCCAAGGCAAGCGGCAACGCCTACGCGCGGGCGGAGATCGAAGACCTGGGCGGTTCCATCGAAGTCATGTTCTTCGGCCAGGTCTACGGCCCCATCGCCTCGGTCCTCGCGGAGGACCTGATCGTGGTGGTCAAGGGCCGCCTGCAGCGGCGCGACGACGGTGCGGTCACCTTGAACTGCATGGAGCTCTCGGTCCCGGACCTGAGCGAAAGCACCAACGGTCCCCTCGTCATCACGATGCCCACCTACAAGGCAACCGAGGCCGTCGTCACTGATCTTCGCGATGTTTTGACCACCCACCGGGGAAACTCCGAGGTCCGGCTCCACCTGCAAGGTGACTCGAAGGTCGAGGTCATGGGACTGCCGGTGCACATGCGCGTGAATCCCACCCCGTCGCTTTTCGGTGATCTCAAGGTACTTCTCGGCCCGACCTGCCTGGACAGTTGATGAGCCCAGCTTCCTGAACAGCCAGCCGGTGACGTTAGATCTCCTGCCTTAACTAGATCTCATAATCGATCGGGACCGGCTGGCCGTAGGAGCCCGAGTGGTACAGCAGGGGAGTATCGTCCTCGCCGACCAGCCCGTCGACAACCTCCACCACCACGATCGCGTTGTTTTCGAAGGACAGGCGCATCTGGATCTTGCCGATCAGCCAACCGGCCACGTTCTTGAGGATGGGGACATCGAAGGGCCCCGGCTCCCAATGATCGCCCTCAAACCTTTCCTGGGTACGGGCGAAGCGGTCTGCGAGGGCCTGGTTCTCGAGGCCGAGCATGTGCAGGCCGATATACGTCGAATTCGCCACTGCCGGCCAGGAACTGGAACTACGGGACATGTTGAACGTGAAGCGGGGCGGCTCTGCAGACAGCGAAGCCACGGACGTCGCCGTGAAGCCGAAAGGCTTGCCGTTGAGGTCGGCAGTGATGATGGCCACCCCCGCGGCATGCCGGCGGAACATTTGCTTGAATGTTGCTTCAAAAGCCGGATTGTCCGAAGCCACTTTGCCGATCTCCTGCGTGAGCTAGTGGTAATAACGCTGATGGATTCAGCGTATTCCGCTGCCCGCCGGCACGCTTGCTTCTTGGGCGTCCAGAAACGTTTGTTAATGTTTGTGTCATGACCAAGCCAACATCGAACCTTCTCGACTCCGGCCCCGCGAGGGACACGGACCCGGACACAGGCACGAACACGCGGGATCGCAAATGGTGGCTTTGGCTCGCGGTGCCCGCCGCCTCGGGCGTTGGGCTGGGTCTCGCGTGGTGGCTGTTGGCTCCGGGCGGTCTCAACGTGATCTCCGGAAATCCTGCCCTCGCCGATCCGACAGCCCCGGCGGGTCGGCTTCCGAGGGACTTGGTCCTGGCCGGGCTTCTGCTTCTTTCCGGCTGTTTCACAGCAGTCCTGCTCGACAGCAAGGTCCGGAGGCCCGGGCACGGTATCCGCACGTTCCTTGCAGTCCTGGGTGGCGCGGCAGGGGCCCTGGTGGCTTGGCAGGTGGGTCTGCTGGCCGCGCAGTGGTGGGGTGCCGCCCCAAGCGGAAGTGACGGCTTCTCCTTGCGGTCGTTGACGGCACTTTTGCTGTGGCCAGGGTCGACGGCCCTTGTCACATTCCTCCTGACTCTTTTCGGCTTGATGGGAAAGCAGCCGGAGGCACCGCCGCTTGCCCCGTAAAATGGTCTGGTGACCATTAATCCGGAGACTCCTGCCGAAACCGCCCAGCCCCTGGACTTCCGCCGCATTGACTTGCGCGGACGGTCCCTGACCTTGGCGGAACTGCGGGCCGTGGTGCCCCGGGCGAAGCATCAGACCATGGCTGACGCTGAGCAAAAAGTGCTGGACATCATTGCGGCCGTCCGTTCCCGCGGCTTCGAGGCGCTTGGGGAGTTCGCGCTGGCGTTCGACGGCGTGGAGCAGTCCCACCCGCGCGTGCCGGCCGCCGCCCTTGCTGAAGCCCTTGAGAACCTGGATCCGTCGGTCCGCGCGGCGCTGGAGGAATCCATCAGCCGTGCCCGGCGCTTTGCTGACGGCCAACGGCCCGCGAACGTCGATGTGGAACTGGGGGACGGCGCCGTCGTCAGCCAGAATTGGGTGCCGGTGGGCCGCGTGGGGCTGTATGTTCCCGGCGGCCTGGCCGTCTACCCTTCCTCAGTGATCATGAACGTCGTTCCGGCGCTGGCTGCCGGGGTCGCCTCGATCGCCTTGGCGTCTCCGCCCCAGAAGGACTTCGGAGGCTTGCCCCACCCCACCATCCTGGCCGCGGCCGCTTTGCTCGGCATCAACGAGGTGTATGCCATCGGAGGGGCCCAGGCGATTGTTTCCTTTGCCTACGGTATCCCCGGGGCTGCCGACGATCAGCCCATCGAGCCCGTGGACGTCGTGACCGGTCCCGGAAACATCTTCGTCGCCACCGCCAAGCGGCTTGTGAAAGGCGTCGTGGGGATCGACTCCGAGGCCGGCACTACCGAGATCGCCATCCTGGCTGATGCTTCCGCCCGTCCGGAGCTCGTGGCTGCGGACCTCATCAGCCAGGCCGAGCACGACCCCAAGGCGGCGTCTGTCCTGATCACCGATTCCGAGGAACTCGCCTCCGCGGTGCAGCGGGAACTCGCGGTGCAGGCAGGAACCACGAAGCACGGTGAGCGAGTCACCACGGCATTGTCGGGCCCACAGTCAGGCGTGGTGCTGGTGGACGATATCGAGCAGGGGATTGCGGTCTGCGATGCGTACGCGGCAGAACATTTGGAAATCATGACGGCGGACGCGGCCGTGGTGGCCGCAAGGATCCGCAACGCCGGCGCGATTTTCGTAGGGGACTACAGCCCGGTCAGCCTCGGAGACTACTGTGCAGGCTCCAACCACGTTTTGCCCACGAGCGGTACAGCGGCCTTCTCTTCCGGACTGAACGTGACAACATTCCTTCGTGCCGTCCAGGTGATCAACTACGACAAGGCTGCCTTGGAACAGGTCAGCAAACACATCGTGAGCCTCGCCGACGCCGAAGACCTTCCCGGCCACGGCGACGCCGTCAAGATTCGTTTCGCGGGGCCCTAAACCACTACATGTATGGGTAACAACCACTACATATAGTAATTACAGTCTTGTCATTAGGCCTTATGTAGCCGTAAACTGGTGCCGGAAGTCAAACTTCCGGCACCATTTGCGTCCCCGGCCGATGCCGCCGTGGGGACAGGGGGCCGGAACCAAGCAGGGGAGGCCCAGCGTGTATTGTCCGTTCTGCCGAAACCCCGACTCACGCGTTGTGGACAGTCGGATGGCCGACGACGGCTCAGCCATCCGCCGTCGGCGCCAGTGCCCCGAGTGCGGACGCCGGTTCACCACCGTGGAGACCACAAGCCTTTCCGTCATAAAACGCTCCGGCGTGGGAGAGCCCTTCAGCCGGATCAAGATCATCAACGGCGTTCGGAAGGCCTGCCAGGGACGTCCCGTGACTGAAGACGACCTCGCGATGCTGGCCCAGGAAGTCGAGGAAAATATCCGCTCTTCCGGCGCGGCTGAAATCGACGCCCACGAGGTCGGCCTGGCCATCCTGGGACCACTCCAGAAACTCGACGAAGTCGCCTACTTGCGATTTGCCAGCGTTTACCAGGCCTTCGAATCGCTTGAGGACTTCGAATCGGCCATTTCGCTGCTCCGCCACGAAGCCGAAAGCGCAGCAGCCGGGAATGCGGCGAAAATCGCCAAGGGCAAGAGCTCCGAGAAGAGCCCCATCTAGCTCCGGTGGTGGCAGCGGAGGGGAAGCCGCAGCCACCACCGGCATCACTTCTACCGTCCGCCCGAGCAGTTGACAAACGACGGCGTACCCCTCTGCGGCCGCCCTTAGGCAATCGCAGAGGGGCACGCCGTCGTCCATCCGGAAGGCTGCCTACTACTTGGCCAGCTTGTGGTGGAGGGCGACGTCAAGCGCGGCCCCCACGATTCCGGCGTCGTTCTTCAGTTCTGCGGTGACGATGCGGGTCCGCAGATTCAGGTGGGGGAAGTATTCGTCCGAACGCTTCGAAATACCGCCACCGATGATGAAGAGTTCCGGGGAGAACAGGAACTCGACGTGGGAGAGATAGCGCTGCAGCAGCACGCTGTACTCTTCCCAGCTCAAGCCGTCGCGTTCACGGGCCACGGCGGATGCCTTCGTTTCGGCGTCGTGGCCGTCCACTTCGAGGTGGCCGAGCTCGGCGTTGGGCACCAGGTGCCCGTTGAAGATGAAGGCTGAGCCGATGCCTGTCCCGAGTGTGATGACCAGGACCGTGCCGTCGACGCCTTCGCCTGCGCCGTAGCGGGCTTCAGCGAGTCCGGCTGCGTCGGCGTCGTTGATGACCTCGACGGGACGGTCCAGTCGCTTGGTGAGCAGCGAATCAATGTCGGTGTCGAGCCAGGACTTGTCCACGTTGGCGGCAGAGCGGACCACGCCGTGCTGGATGATTCCGGGGAAGGTGACTCCCACGGGCGAACCCTTGGCGGGGGCATCCTCGCGGGCCGACAATTCCTCGACGATCTGTGCGATAACTTCGGCGACGGCTTCGGGAGTGGCAGGCTGCGGCGTCGGGATACGAAGGCGGTCCCCGAGCAGCTTGCCCTTCTTGAGATCGACGATGCCGCCCTTGATGCCGGTGCCACCGACGTCGATGCCGATCAGCGGGCCGTTCTTGTGGATCTTCTCATCCTTCTTGGTCAATGCGTTTCCGTTCATGGCAGGAGGGGTGGGCATGTCGCAGCACGAACGGCTGCAGGTGACCTTCCGGCGAGCTTAAGGAAGAGTCAGGATTTCGGCGCCGGTCTCGGTGACCAACAGGGTGTGTTCGAATTGCGCGGTCCGCTTGTGGTCGCGGGTGACTACGGTCCATTCATCGGGCCACATGTCCCACTCGATCGTTCCGAGGGTGAGCATGGGTTCAATCGTAAAGACCATGCCGGCTTCGATGACCGTGTTGTAGGCCGGCGCGGCGTCGTAGTGGGGGATGATCAGGCCCGTGTGGAAAGCCTCGCCGACGCCGTGGCCGGTGAAGTCGCGGACCACGCCGTAACCGAAGCGTTTCGCGTACGACTGGATGGCGCGGCCGATCACGTTGATTTCGCGGCCAGGCGCTACGGCCTTGATGGCCCGGTTGAGCGACTCCCGGGTGCGTTCAACGAGAAATCGCGACTCGTCGTCGACGTCTCCCACCAGGAAGGTGTAGTTCGTGTCGCCGTGGACGCCGTTGATGTAGGCCGTGATGTCGATGTTCAGGATGTCGCCGTCCTGGACGACGGTGCTGTCCGGAATGCCATGGCAGATGACCTCGTTGAGCGAGGAGCACAGGGACTTGGGGAAGCCCCGGTAGCCAAGAGTAGACGGGTAGGCGTTGTGGTCCAGGATGAACTCGTGGCCGATCCGGTCCAACTGGTCGGTCGTGACCCCCGGCTCGATGTGCTTGCCGACCTCGACGATCGCCTGGGCCGCGATTTTGCTGGCGATGCGGATCTTCTCGATGGTTTCCGCCGATTTGACCTCTGAACCGGTGAACTTCGCCGGTCCAGGCTTGCCGACGTACTCCGGGCGCGGGATGGACGCCGGTACCGGCAGCTGTGGGCTGACGGTTCCACGGGTGAGCGTGCCGATGGGTGCGGTCAGAGCGGGAGAAGGCATAGATTGATCATATAAGGGACGCACGAGACGCAAGTAACTAAGTAGCTAAATATCGGCCCGCACGCAGGGCAACCGGCCCCGCCGAGCTTACGGCGGGATTCGCAAAGGAGAAACCGTGGCGGAGTTCTGGTACAACGTTCAGACACACCAAATCGAAGAGGACGCGTTGTCCGACTGGTCCCAGTTGATCGGTCCTTACAAGACCCGCGAGGAAGCCGAGCATGCCCTCGAAAAGGTCAAGGCCCGCAACGAAGCCTGGGACAAAGACGAAGAGGACTAGCTCCGACGAGGGCCGCTCTGGTCCTAGAAGGAGTGTTCCGGGCCCGGGAACTGGCCGGACCTGACGTCGTCGGCGTACGCCTTCGCCGCTTCGCTCAGGGTGGTGCGCAGATCCGCATATTGCTTGACGAACTTGGCCATCTTGCCGCCGCGCAGTCCAGCCATGTCCTGCCACACCAGGACCTGTCCCGTGGTCGCGTTGCCTGCGCCGATTCCGATAGTCGGCACGTCAATGGCTGCATCGACGGCGGCCGCGGTTTCCGCGGGAACCATCTCCATGAGTACACAGAACGCTCCGGCATTTGCGAGGGCAACGGCGTCTTCGACGAGGCGTGCAGCGTCATCTCCCCGGCCCTGGACGCGGTAGCCGCCCAGTGAGTGTTCGCTCTGGGGCGTGAAGCCGATGTGCGCCATGACGGGAATGCCTGCCTGGACCATGGCCCGCACAGTTCCCGCATAGAACGCGCCGCCTTCGATCTTGACGGCGTGTGCCAGGCCTTCCTTCAGGAAGCGCACGCCTGTTGCCACTGCCTGCTCCGGAGACACTTCGTAGCTGCCGAAGGGAAGATCGGCCACAACCAAGGCACGCTTGGCGGATCGGGCCACTGCGCGGCACAAGGGGAGGAGTTCGTCGACGGTCACCGGGAGGCTGGTTTCGTTCCCGAAGACGTTGTTGGAGGCCGAATCGCCGATCAGCAACACCTCGATGCCGGCCTGGTCGAAAATTTCGGCCGTGTATTGCTCGTAGGCGGTCAACATAGCAAAGCGCTCACCCTTTGCCTTGGCCTGTTGCAGGTGATGGGTGCGGATCCGGGCGGCGGGCTTCGGCGTTGAAGCAACCGCTGAAGCCCCGGAACCTGCAGCGGCAGGTCCGGTTCCGTAAGGCGCAGGAACTTCGGCGGGCATGCTGGAATCGGAACTGTTGCTTGGGGCCATGAATAGAGCGTATGCGGTACCGGCCGTCCTAGCCACCGGCGCATGAGGAGCCTCACATTTGTAAACGCTGTGTTACGCGGTCCGGGGGTGCAGCCAATCCGGGCCAATGCTTAGTAGAGTGAATGCTGAGTTGTCGTCGGCTTCGAACCCCGAACCCGCGGCATGGACGTTGACCCGGAAATGAGGCCCCATGGACCGCCAGCAAGAGTTCGTTCTGCGAACTATCGAAGAGCGTGATGTGCGCTTCGTACGCTTGTGGTTTACCGACGTCGTCGGTTCCCTGAAATCGGTGGCACTTGCGCCGGCAGAAGTGGAAGGCGCCTTCGAAGAAGGCCTGGGTTTCGATGGCTCGGCGATCGAGGGCCTCGCCAGGGTGTTCGAATCCGACATGCTGGCCCAGCCGGACCCCTCCACGTTCCAGATCCTCCCGTGGCGCGGTGAAACCGAGCAGACCTCCAGGATGTTCTGCGACATCCTGACCCCCGACGGCGAGCCGTCGGCCGCCGATCCGCGCAACGTGCTCAAGCGCACCCTCGCCAAGGCCGCTGACATGGGTTTCACTTGCTACACCCATCCTGAAATCGAGTTCTACCTCCTTAAGTCCCAGGACCTCGACGCCAACGGCGTTCCTGTTCCGGTTGACGAGGGCGGCTACTTCGATCACGTGCCCGGCGGCGTGGCACAGGACTTCCGTCGCACGGCCGTCACCATGCTTGAATCCGTGGGGATCTCCGTGGAGTTCAGCCACCACGAAGGCGGACCCGGCCAGAACGAGATTGATCTCCGGTACGCGGACGCGCTCCAGACGGCTGACAACATCATGACCTTCCGCACGGTCATCAAGGAAGTGGCCCTGCAGCAGGGCACCTACGCCACGTTCATGCCAAAGCCCTTCACCGACCACCCGGGTTCAGGCATGCACACGCACTTCTCGCTGTTCGAGGGCGACACCAATGCCTTCTACGAGGCCGGCGCGGAATTCCAGTTGTCCAAGACCGCGCGCCAGTTCATTGCCGGTATCCTGCACCACGCGCCGGAATTCACCGCAGTCACCAACCAGTTCGTCAATTCGTACAAGCGCCTCTGGGGCGGCGGCGAAGCGCCGAGCTATCTGAGCTGGGGCCACAACAACCGCTCCGCCCTGGTTCGTGTGCCGCTCTACAAGCCGGGCAAGGGCCAGTCCGCGCGGATCGAATACCGCGGGATTGACTCCGCCACCAACCCGTACCTCGCCTACGCCGTGTTGCTGGGTGCCGGGCTCAAGGGCATCGAGGAGGGTTACGACCTTCCGGCCGCCGCGGAAGACGATGTTTGGTCGCTGACCACGGCCGAGCGCAAGGCGATGGGTCACACTCCGCTGCCGGCAAGCCTCCACGATGCCATCCGCGCCATGGAGGATTCGGAACTCGTAGCGGACATACTCGGCGAACAGGTCTTTGACCACTTCCTGCGCAACAAGCGTGCGGAATGGCAGGACTACCGGCTCCAAGTCACGCCTTACGAGCTCAAGCGCAATCTCGGCATTCTCTAGGTTGTGAGTGTGAGCCTGGCCCGCCGGCTCATCTCGGCCGGTTTCAGCGATCTCGAAAAGGGTGAACGGTTCCTTGCCGCGCGTGAACTCGACGGCATCGACCAGGAGACGATCTTTGCCGGCCTGCACCTGAGCGCCAACCCGGACACCGCGCTCCAGTCGCTCGTCCGTTTGATTGAGAAGCATCCCTCACTCAGGCAGCTCGCGGGGGAGCACCCGGATCGCAGCGAGCCCCTTTACCGCTTGCTGGGGGCCTCCGAGGCCTTGGGGGAGTTCCTGATCAGGCATCCGGAACACCTGGACGTCTTTGATGTTCGCGTCAGCCCGGAGCCCTTGTCCGCCGACCCACGTGAGCTTCGGACGAAGCTGCTCCGCTCGGTCAAGGCTGATCCCAACTCTCCCCGGCCCGTTGCCGCGATGACGGGGGCCAGTGCCTACGCCGCCCTCCGGACGGCTTACCGGCGCGGGCTGACCGAACTGGCCATTAAGGATCTCTGCGCCGCCAGCCCCCAGGACTTCATGCCCGCCGTCGGCGCCGAACTGGCCGACCTCGCCGGTGCGGCGATAGAAGCAGCCCTGGCGGTTGCCAGGGCCGAAGCCGCGGCGGCTTTCGATGCCGACGATATTGCAGGCGTCGGGCTGGCCGTCATCGGCATGGGCAAATGCGGTGCCCGCGAGCTGAATTACATTTCCGACGTCGACGTCATCTACGTGATCGAGGCGCCGAACCTCGAGGACGCCGAGGCCGCAACAATCGGCACGGCCTTGGCCGCCGGGATATCCCGTGCCATTTCGTCCACGGGGACCGAACCCGGGCTGTGGGAGGTTGACGCGAACTTGCGGCCCGAGGGCAAATCGGGTCCCCTCGTCAGGACGTTGCCCTCGCACTTGAGCTACTACGCGAAGTGGGCTGAAAGCTGGGAGTTCCAGGCACTCCTCAAGGCGCGGACCATCGCGGGAGACACGGACCTGGGTTTGCGTTACGAGCAGGCCGTCCAACCGCTTGTGTGGGCTTCGGCCGGCCGGGAAGGATTCGTGGAATCGGTGCAGGCGATGCGCCGCAGGGTCACGAACAACATCGCTCCGGCGGAAGAACAGCGCCAGATCAAACTCGGTCCCGGTGGCCTGCGCGATGTCGAGTTCACGGTGCAGCTCCTGCAGCTCGTCCACGGAAAGTCCGATGAAACGCTCCGTTGCCGGGACACGACGTCGGCGATATCCGCGCTGTCCGCGGGTGGCTACATTGGCCGGGTGGACGCCGCTGCCTTCGACGCCGCCTACCGCTATTTGCGGGTTCTTGAGCACCGCATCCAGTTGTTCCAGATGCGCCGTACCCACCTCATGCCTACGAGCCAGGAGTCCTTGCGCTTCCTCGCGAAGGCCGTCCTGGGGCCCTTTTCAACGGGCAGGCCGCATCCGGACGCCCTGATCGAAACCTGGCAGAAGACCAAGCGGTCCGTTCGCGAACTGCACGATCGGATCTTCTACCGGCCGCTACTCAACACTGCCGCGAAGCTGAGCACCGAAGACGCCCGGCTCACTCCGGAGGCCGCCCAAGGCCGGCTCGCAGCACTCGGCTACCGCGACCCGCAGGGCGCCATGCGCCACATCGAGGCCCTCACGGCAGGGGTCAGCCGCCGCGCCGCGCTGCAGCGGCAACTGCTTCCCATCCTTCTCGGCTGGCTCGCCGAAGGTGTAGACCCCGATACCGGACTGCTCGCCTTCCGCCGCGTCAGCGAAGCCCTCGGAACGACCCATTGGTATCTCGGGATGCTCCGGGACTCGCAAGCGGCGGCCGAGCGGCTTTGCCACGTGCTCTCCAACTCGCGGTTGATCGCCGATCTCCTGGAGGTTTCCCCGGAATCCGTTGCGTGGCTTGGTGCCGACAAGGAACTCATGCCGCTTAGCTTCGACGCGCAGTGGCAGGAAATCCAGTCCAAGATGTCGCGCCACGCCGATCCCGCGAACGCGATGCGGCTCATCCGGCTCATCCGGCGCCGGGAAATCCTCCGGATCGCCATCGCAGACAGCTCAGGCCTCCTGGAACAAGACGCAGTGGGCGCGGCATTGGCCGATGCCGACCGAGCCGCGGTTCTGGGCGCCTTGCACGTCGCCGAGGCCATCATGGCTTCCGATGGGCCCCTCAAGACGCAGGTGCTGGTGGTCGCCATGGGCAGGCAAGGCGGACGCGAGATCGGCTACGGCTCCGACGCCGACGTCATGTACGTCCATCGCGCTCTTCCCGGGGCGAGTGAATCCGAAGCCCAGCAACAAGCACTTGCCATCGTGGGGCACATTTCCACCTTGCTGACCCAACCCCTCAAACCGGCCATCCAGGCGGAGCGGGTCCTTAGTGTCGACGCCGATCTGCGTCCCGAGGGGAAGAACGGGGCCATGGTCCGTTCCCTCGAGTCATATGCGGAATACTACCGGCGATGGTCCCTCATCTGGGAAGCGCAAGCGCTGTTGCGGGCACAACCAATGGCCGGAAACGACGAATTGGCCGCGGAATTCCTCCGGCTCATCAACCCGATCCGTTACCCGGAATCGCTCGCCGAGACCGATCTGCGGGAGATCCGACGCGTCAAGGCACGGGTTGAGTCAGAACGGCTCCCGAGAGGCGCCGATCCGGCCAGGCACGTAAAGCTCGGACGGGGCGGACTCAGCGACGTCGAATGGCTGGTGCAGCTGCTCCAGCTCCAACACGCAGGGAAGCATCCGCAACTCCGGACCACTTCCACCCTGCAGGCCCTCGATGCGATTGAGTCGTTGGGCTTGATCGCCAAGGGTGACATCGCGTTGCTTCGCGAAGCCTGGCGGCTCGCGAGCCGTATCCGCTCGGCGAACGTGATCTGCACCGGGCGTGCTTCCGATGTCCTCCCTGCCTCCCGCAGGGACCTGGAGGCCGTTGCCAGATGGTGTGGTTACCCTCCAGGGCAAGCCGCCGCGTTCGAAGAAGACTATCTGCGCCTGAGCCGGCGGACCCGGGCCGTGTTTGAGAAGGACTTCTACGGCCAGTGAGCTCCTGCTTGAGCCGCCCCGCGGAGTGCGGGGACGGCTAAGCTCGAAGGATGCTGGAAACCGTGTGGCTCATTCCCTTGAAGGATCTCGACGACGATGCCCGCGCCATCACACTCGGCGATGTCGCCGACATGGAATTGGCCGCGGGGCAGGACGACTTCGTCGGGGACCCGTTCAAGATGATGCTCATGGGCCTCGAAGACGAAAGCCGCCTGCCGTACGTGATCGAAGCGGCCGGTGCCGCCGTCGGTGTCTTCACCTTGCAGGCCGGTGCCGCAACCCTGGCTGGATGGGACGACGACGATTCCGCGTGGCTCTTGCGTGGGTTCCTGATCGACCAGACGCGCCAGGGGAGGGGCCTGGGCTCCCTGTCGGCTGCCGCTGCTGCCCGGGAAGCGCAGAAGCTGACAGCGAGGCTGGGTGGTGGGCAGGCCGGCGTCGTGCTCTCCGTCAACGAACGCAATCCCGCAGCCAAGGCTGCGTACGCAAAAGCGGGTTTTGTCGAGACAGGCCGGTACTTGGGTGGTTCGGCCGGTCCGCAATGGACGATGTACCGGGGTTTCGGCGACTAGGCCCTATCTAGGACTCAACGAGAGTCAGGATTGTTTCCGGGCGCACGCCGTCGAATTTCATCGCTTCGGCAGCAGCTTCGGACTCCAGCATTCGCTGGAACGTCTCCATGTCCGGGACTTCGACGATCAAACCAACACGGTTGGTTTTTTCCGGGTCGACGAACGTTCGAACAGTGAAGCCCGCGGGTCCGAAGAGTTCTTCCCGTTTGGGTGAGCTGAGCCAGTGCTCAACGTCGTCGACCTCATGGAAGATCATCAAGGTTGTCATCGTATGCCTCCGCTTTGAGTAGTTGCGTCAGGAGCCGGAAGGGATGAGGACTCTCTTGAGCATCCTGATCACGCTGAACGTACCACGACGTCCACTCCGGCGATAGGTTTCCGTGATCGCGGATTGGAATAATAAGCATGCTTACAGTAAGGTTGCTGAGGTTTGCACAGCGATAAAGGCAATCATCAGAATGTTTACGACTGAAACGGAAGGTACATCATGAATGTCATCCTCGGAATCGTCGCGGTCATCGCGATCCTTTTCTTTATCATTGGCGGAACTGTCAAGGCCCTGGGATTCCTTCTTTGGATCGCCCCGATACTGATCGTCTTGGCGATTATCGTCTTCCTCTTTAGGTTGATTAGCGGGCGCCGGCGGGTGTAGGGAAAATTGGGGGTCCGGGCCCGGCGATCCGGGGCCTTTACCAAGGACGGCTGTGTCTTAGCGGACACAGCCGTTCTTGTTTTTGCGGGCCCGAGTCCGGGGACGTTAAAAGGAAAAGGGCCACAGTTCACAAAATGAACTGTGGCCCTTCATGCCTCGTGCGGTGTTGCTAGACGCCGTAGTAAAGCTCGAACTCGTAGGGGTTCGGGCGCAGCGACAGCGGACGGATCTCGTACTCGTACTTGTACTCGATCCAGGTGTCGATCAGGTCCTGGGTGAAGACGCCGCCGGCCTGCAGGAACTCGTTGTCCTCGCGCAGTGCCTCGAGGGCTTCCTCAAGGGAGCCCGGAGCCTTGGGGATGTCCTTGGCTTCCTCGGCGGGCAGTTCGTACAGGTCCTTGTCGATCGGAGCCGGGGGCTCGATGCGGTTGCGGATGCCGTCGATGCCAGCCATGAGCTGGGCGGAGAACGCCAGGTACGGGTTGGACGCGGCGTCCGGAGCGCGGAACTCGATGCGCTTGGCCTTCGGGTTGGAGCCCGTGATCGGGATACGGATACCGGCGGAGCGGTTGCCCTGCGAGTACACCATGTTGACCGGAGCTTCGAAACCCTTGACCAGGCGGCGGTAGGAGTTGACCGTCGGGTTGGTGAAGGCGAGCACAGCAGAGGAGTGCTTCAGCAGGCCGCCGATGTACCAGCGTGCGGTGTCGGACAGGCCGGCGTAACCCTTCTCGTCGTAGAACAGCGGGTCGCCGTTGCTCCAGAGGGACTGGTGGCAGTGCATGCCTGAGCCGTTGTCACCGAAAATCGGCTTCGGCATGAAGGTTACGGACTTGCCGTATTCCCACGCGGTGTTCTTGATGACGTACTTGAACTTCTGCAGGTCGTCGGCAGCGTGCACCAGGGTGGTGAACTTGTAGTTGATCTCAGCCTGGCCTGCGGCGCCGACCTCGTGGTGCGAGCGCTCGACTTCGAGGCCTGCTTCGTCCAGGGCGAGGCACATGGCGTCGCGGAGGTCAGCCTGGTGGTCAACCGGGGATACCGGGAAGTAACCGCCCTTGAAGGGGGTCTTGTAACCGAGGTTTCCGCCTTCTTCTTCGCGGCTAGTGTTCCAAGGGGCTTCAATCGAGTCGACCTTGTAGAAGGAACCTTGGGGGGAGGATTCGAACTGGACGTTGTCGAAGACGTAGAACTCAGCTTCGGGAGCAAAGAATGCCGTGTCCGCAATGCCGGTGGAGGCCAGGTACGCTTCGGCCTTTTCGGCAACGCCGCGAGGGTCGCGGTGGTACGGGTCTCCCGTGCGCGGGTTCACGATGGAGAAGTTCAGTGCAAGGGTCTTCTCGATGCGGAAGGCGTCGATGAAGGCCGTGGTGACGTCCGGGATGAGCTGCATGTCGGACTCGGCGATGCCCTGGAAACCGCGGATGGAAGATCCGTCAAAGAGCTGGCCGTTGACAAAGAAGTCAGCGTCAACGCTCTTGGCCGGCACATTGAAGTGCTGCTGGACGCCCGGAAGATCGGTGAAGCGGATATCGACGAATTTAACATCTTCGTCTTTGATGAACTTGAGGACTTCGTCCGCAGTCTTGAACATCTATGCTCCTAACGCATAACAGGTAACAGGCCCCTCGGGCCGTCTGGTCCAGCGCAAACCGAAAGCAGGGAAACAAAAAAGTATCCCTGATGCGGCGGCTAGCAACTTCTCCAACCATAGGGAAATGGGATTTCCCCGGAGTGTCGGTATTGTTTCGAGCAGGTTACAGAACTGCCTGCCGTGTAAACGCTACTGGTCTACTGCAGTGCCAGTCTATGTCTTACGCCTGTGTGTCTGTTTCCTTGTGAACACAGCTGACATCCCATCGGCGAAACCTCTCGCCGTCGGGCGTGCGATGGTGAAGCCGTAAGCTTGAAGCGTGGTTGATCGTAAAGATATTGGTTCATGGCTCACAGGGCCGGACACGTCCGGAATCTCCAAGTACCCGGGAGCACGGCTCGGCCTGCCGGAGTCCGGCCCCGGCTCGATGGCCCGGGCCGGCCGTCGCATCCTGGCAATCTGCATTGACTGGGTCATTGCCCTGGTGATCAGCAACTTTGCCTTCGGCGGCAACCAGTGGGCGACGCTTGCTGTGTTTGCCGTGGAGCAGATCCTTCTCATCGGCACGCTGGGCTATAGCATCGGACACCGGGTTGCCGGCATCCACGTAATACGGCTCGGGGGAGCACAGGCAGGACCCCTGGCTGCATTGGTCAGGACGATCCTCTTGTGCCTGGTGATTCCCGCGGTTGTTTTCGATCCCGACCAGCGCGGACTCCATGACAGGGCCATGAACACAATCCTCATCCGGATGTAACTTTCTACGCAGACAAAAAGCCGCCCGCTCCCGGAGATTCCAGGAACGGGCGGCTTTCGTGTTGGTTAGCGTCCGCGTGCGGCCTTGCGGTCAGGCCGTGCCTTGTAGGGGTCGATGCCCTTGGGGATCGGCAGGCGGTTGCCTAGCGAAGAGATCCGCTTGCTGACAGCACCGACCTCAACCTTGGTGAGCTCGTTCTTGTATTTGTTCATGGTCTTTGCGATCTGGCTGATGGGCACCTGGCCTTCGCCACGGCCGCTTTCGATCACGTGAATGGTGACGTTCGGCAGGATACGTGCGAGCTTCTTGCGCTCGGCGTCAACCAAGGGCTTGACGCGGTGCGACGGTCCTTCGCTGACCAGCACGACGCCGGGACGGCCGATGGCGCGGAAGACTGCGTCCTGGGTGCGCGGGTTGACGGCGACCGGCTGATCCTCGGTGATCCAGCCGCGGCGCAGCGTCCCCAAAGCCGCACCGGAAGCTCCGGGCTGGTTCTCAATCTGCGCGAAGGCCGCACGTTCCGCGCGGCGCGACAGGATGAAGACAGCGGCCAGCAGGCCCAAGGGGATGCCGATGATCAGGCCTGTGACCCAGTTGTTCAGGAGGAGCCCGACGACGAGGCTGACAGCTATGACGCCAAGGAACGCCAGAAGCATGAGCCACACGACGATGGGGTCATTGCGGCGGGTCATCTTGAAGACCTCGCCGATCTGCTTCAGCTGGCTCGGCTTCTTGGCCTTGGCTTCCTTGGGCTTGCGGGAAAACAAGCCGCGTTTGGGAGCGTCGGCAGCCGATGTTGTCGAGTTGCTGGGATCAGGGGATTTCGCCATAGTGCCTTAATTCTACGTGATTTATGCCAAAGGACCGGACGCCGGATTTGTCCGGGGTCCGGTCCTTTGACCGTGCTTTAGCCGACGTGCTATGCGTGGTGTGCGAGGAGGGTGCGGGCTTCCTGGCGGGTGGTGCCGGAGTCCTGGATGCCTTCGGCGATGTGGGCGAGGTGGGCGGGGATTTCGCGGCCTTTTTTGCGCATCGCGGTGGCCCAGAGGCGTCCGGCGCGGTAGGAGGAGCGGACCAGGGGGCCGGACATGACGCCGAGGAAGCCGATTTCCTCGGCTTCGGTGGCGAGGTCGACGAATTCCTGGGGTTTGACCCAGCGGTCCACGGGCAGGTGCCGTTCGGAGGGGCGCAGGTACTGGGTGATGGTGATCAGGTCGCAGCCCGCGGCGTGCAGGTCGGCCAGGGCTTCGGAGATCTCTTCGCGGGTTTCGCCCATGCCCAGGATCAGGTTGGATTTGGTGACCATCCCGTGGGCCCGGCCCTGGGTGATGACGTCCAGGGAGCGGTCGTAGCGGAACGCGGGGCGGATGCGCTTGAAGATCCGGGGCACGGTTTCGACGTTGTGCGCGAAGACCTCGGGGGCGGAGTCGCAGATCGCTTGGATGTGTTCGGGTTTGCCGGAGAAGTCGGGGATGAGCAGTTCGACGCCGGTGCCGGGGTTCAGTTCGTGGATCTTGCGGACGGTTTCGGCGTAGAGCCAGACGCCTTCGTCTTCCAGGTCATCGCGGGCGACGCCGGTGACGGTGGCGTAGCGCAGGGCCATGGCCTTGACGGAGCGGGCGACCTTGGTGGGTTCGAACATGTCCACGGGGGAGGGTTTGCCGGTGTCGATCTGGCAGAAGTCGCAGCGGCGGGTGCATTCGGAGCCGCCGATCAGGAAGGTCGCTTCCTTGTCTTCCCAGCACTCGAAGATGTTCGGGCAGCCGGCTTCCTCGCAGACGGTGTGCAGGCCTTCTTTTTTCACGAGGTTCTTCAGGCCCACGAATTCAGGGCCCATCTGGACCTTGGCCTTGATCCACTCGGGCTTGCGTTCGACCGGGACGGCTTTGTTGCGCTGTTCAACGCGCAGCAGCTTACGGCCTTCAGGTGCCAGGGTCACTGGAGTGCTCCTTCGGGGCTGGATACGAGTGCTTCTTCGTGCTTGCGGAACTCTTCGATGAAGCGCTCGGCAATGTCGGCCGGGTTGATGGTCTTGCCGGTCTCAATGGACATGGTGGTGACGCTGGCGTCGGTGATGCCGCACGCGATGATCTGCGCGTAGGGAGCGAGATCGTTGCTGCAGTTGATGGCCACGCCGTGCATGGTGACGCCGTCGAGGACACGGATGCCGATTGCCGCAATCTTGCGGTCCGGGCCCTTGTGGTCGGCGAGGACCCAGACTCCGGCCCGGCCCTTGACCCGCGTGGCTTTGATCCCGTAGTCCTCCATGATCGCGATCATGACGGCTTCGAGCCGCTCCACGTAGTCACGGATCCCGGCGCGGTTCTTCAGCTTGAGGATGGGGTAGGCAATGAGCTGTCCCGGTCCGTGCCAGGTCAATTTGCCGCCACGGTCCACCGGCACCACGGGCGTTCCGTCAAACGGGCGCTCGTGGTCCTCCGTGAGCTTGCCGGCCGTGTACACCGCGGCATGTTCAAGGAGCAGGACGGTGCTCGGTTTCTCGCCGGCAACAACCTTGTTGTGGAGTTCGCGCTGGATATCCCAGCCCTGCATGTAGTCAACGAAATCCGGGGCAAGACCCAGCTGTGAAAACTCAAGAGTCATGGGGACAAGCTTAGACCCCGCTGGACGCACGCCATGATTTTGTGGCCAAGCTCTCAGTCGTACTCGGCCTGCTTGCGGGGCCGCGGCCCCCTGGCCTGTGGATAACTTCTGCGGCAATCCGCGATTTCCGGTATTTGTTGAGGCATTGAGACTTTTTCGCCCGGCGAGAGTGGTCGGGACCATAAAGGGGACATGCCTTCCCAGAGGATCGAACCTTCCGAACCTTTAATCCCAGGCTTTGTTCCGGTCCGTGAACTGGGGCGCGGCGGGAGCGCCACGGTGTGGCTCGCAGCGGAGCAGCGGTCGCAGAGCAATTTCGCCGTGAAATGCCTTGGCCGGAGCCCGGCGACGGTGGATCCAGGGGAGGACAGGTCATCCGTGCTCCGCGAGGTACGGCTTCTGTCCAGGCTGGACCATGAGCACCTCGTCAACGTCCACGGCGTCGTCGAGTTGGCAGGGTCCTTCGACGGCGGCTTGGGCGTGGTCATGGACTACGCCCCCGGAGGATCCCTCGGGCAGTTGGTGTCCAGCAGGGGGCGTCTTGGCGTGGGTGAGACGGTGACTATCCTGACGCCGCTCGCGCAAGCGTTGGCCTATCTGCATCGCCAAGGCATGACACATTCCGATGTTTCGCCCGGCAATGTGCTCTTCACTGCCCAAGGGAAACCGCTCCTGTCGGACATGGGCATTTCCCGCGTGGTGGGGGACGCCTCCGGGGTCCCGGAGTCCGGAACTCCCGGATTCGTGGATCCCGATCCGGTTGTCCGGGGGAGCGTAGAACTCCAGCCGCAGCGGGATACCTACGCCCTCGCTGCCCTTGGCTGGTATTGCCTCACCGGTTCCGCTCCGGACACTGCGGCACGCCGGCCGCCCCTGACACTACTGGTACCCGCGGTCCCCACCGCCCTGGCCGTTGCCATCGAGGCCGGGCTTCATCCGGATGGACAACAGCGGCCGTCCGCGGCCGAATTGGGTGTCGCGGTCTACCGGAGCGCCGCGCCGGAAGCCGTGGACCTTTCGGCTTCGGTGCATGCGGCAGTTATTCCGGAACTGATGACCCGGCGTCGGGCTTCCGGTTCTCGCTCAAAGCAAGCCCGCATCGCGGCGCTTTTCAGCTTCCGCCGTCCGGGAGTGGGACGCAGACACAGGCGGGCGGTTGCGCCGCTTTCCGTACGACGGCGGGCGGCGTCCGTTGTGCTCGCCGTCGGGATAATGGTGGGCTCCGGATCAGTAGCCGCGGTGTGGTTGGCCGGCGCAGCGTGGTGGACTGGCGATCGGGGACCGGGAGCCGGGGCCCCCGCTTCGGCGCCTGAGACCGTCCACGATGAAGTCCCAGCGGCGGCTGAGGTTCCTGCGGGGGCATGGGGCCGGATCCGATCCCCAAAGCCAGAGGAAGCCATCAGGGGACTTTCGGCGATCCGGGACACGGCGTTGAGTTCCGGCAAGTTCGAACTCCTGGACCACGTCAATGTGCAGGGCTCGGCGGCCGCCGCCTCGGATGGGAAGCTCAGGGACGAATTGATCGGCGCCAGCTTGGTTCTCGCCGGCTTTTCCACGACCTTGACCGGCGTGAGCATGGAGAGCCCTTCCGGCCCGCACCGGGCAACAGTTAGTGTCACGGTGGAAACGTCCGCCTATGAAGAACGGGACGCCTCAGGGAAGGTAGTCGGAGCGCGTCCCCGCGGAGCACCACAGGAACTCAGGGTGGTTCTCCTGCGTAGCGGGGACGCGTGGAGGATCACGGAGATCCTGGCCAAGCTGTCTTAGGCGATCACTTGCCGCCGCTTGCCACCCATCGGGCGGCGTCCACCAGCGCGGGGTGCTGCCAGGCAAAGCCTGAGTCCATCAGCCGTGCCGGCTCCATGCGCTGGTTGGCAAGGACAAGTTCCTCTGCCAGATGGCTGCCGAGGGCAAGACGCAGCGCGGGGGCAGGTACACGTAGGAACGCCGGCCTGTGCAGGGCCGCCGCCAGTTGAGCGACGATGGCGTTGACGTCGGCGCTTTCCGGGGCGCACACATTGACGGGACCTTCGAGCGAAGAGTTGAGCAGGTATTCGAAGGCTGACACTACGTCCACGAGGGAAATCCACGGCCAATATTGCCGGCCGTTTCCGAGCGGTCCGCCCACGCCCATCTTCAACAACGGAAGGAGCGGCCCCAACGCTCCGCCGTCAGGGCTGAGGACCACGCCGGTACGCGGCGTCACCACTCTTACGCCGGCAGGTGCCGTGTGGGCGGCGGCCTCCCAATCGACGCATAGGCCGGCCAGCATGCCTTTGCCTGGTCCCGAGTCCTCCCGGAGCAGGCCGGCGCGGGATGAGCCGTAGTAGCCGGAGGCCGACTGGCTCAGGAACGTTCCGGGCGGAGTTCCCAGCCGTCCCATGGCCGCCGCGAGCGTTTTTGTTGTCCGCAAGCGTGAGTCGATGATGTCCCGCACGCGTGCTTTGGTCCAGCGGCGCTCCCCGATGCCTGCCCCGGAGAGGTTGACCACCGCGTCCATACCGTCGAGTACCGCCTCATCCAATTGGCCCGCGGCCGGATCCCAATATGCCTCGCCGGCTCCCGCGGGCGCACGGCGGACGAGCCGGACGACGTCGTGCCCACTGCCGAGGAGATGCGCGGAGAGCGCGGTTCCGATGAATCCTGAAGCACCCGAGATCACGATTCGCATGCCCCATCTCATCATGGCAAGCATCACTTCGGCATTACGGCAGGCCTCGAAGGGCTCGCTTCTCCGTTGACTATGATCGAACAATGACCTCCTCCAGCTACTTCCGTTTCCCGCATTTGCACGGTGATTTGATCACTTTCGTGGCCGAAGACGACGTTTGGATTGCGCCCGTGGCCGGAGGCCGCGCGTGGCGGATTTCGGCCCAGCAGCTCCCTGCACGCAATCCCCGCTTCACCCCGGACGGCAAGCGGCTCGTCTGGACGACGATCGTCGGGACCGCTCCGGAGGTGGTGACAGCAGAGGTCGACGGCGGCGGGTACCGGCAGTTGAGCTACTTCGGCCACAGCACCACCCGCGTCAAGGGATTCACCTCCACAGGCGACATTGTGGTCACCACGGCTTTCGAACAGGCTGAGGGGCGGCACACGCATGCGTACGCCTTGCCATTCGATGGCCGCCCCGCCGTCGAGCTTCCCTTCGGCCCGGTCGAATCGGTGGCGTTCGGCCCGGAAGTGGGGGACGAGCGTCCCGTTGTCCTTGCGAGCGTGCTTTCCCGCGAGCCTGCCTGGTGGAAGAGGTACCGCGGCGGTACCGCCGGAAAACTGTGGATCGACGCCGACGGGAGCGGCGAGTTCGCCCGCTTGCTTCCCGGGCTCGACGGGAACCTCGCGGACCCGCTGTGGGTAAGCGGACGGATCGCCTTCCTCTCAGACCACGAGGGATACGGAAATCTCTATTCAGTGCAGCCGGACGGTTCGGATCTGCGCCGGCATACCGATCACGAGGACTTCTACGTCCGGCACGCTGCCAGCGACGGCAAGCGGGTCATCTTTGAATCGGCGGGCGAGTTGTGGATCCTGCCGACGCTCGAGGCCGATGCCGCGGCCACGCGCTTGGACATCTCGCTGGGCTCGGCATCCCCGTCGCGCCGCCCATCACCCCTCAAAGCCGCCGCCCACTTGGGCGACGTCTTCCCCAACTCCGCAGGTTCGGCCAGCGCGGTGGAATCCCACGGAACCATCCACTGGCTGCGCCACAAAGACGGACCGTCCCGCGTGGTGGAAGCAACCCCGGGCGTGCGGGCAAGGCTTCCCCGCCCCCTTGTTGACGGGCGTATCGCCTATGTAGCGGACCACGACGGCGTCGATTCCCTGTACATCAAGAGGATTGCCCCGCGTTTTTCGCGGCCTGCCGTCGAGGCGCCAGTCCAGGACGCTGGACCCGCGCCACGCGAAGCCGAAGAAGACGGCGCCGGACAATTGCCCCGCCCGGTCCCGGCATCGGCCATTGCGGGACAGCCCGCGACGTCCGCGGTTCGGCTGCCGGAACCGCACGCGGAGCCCGCTACGGCGTCCGCGGACGCCGAGGCTGTCCCGGTCAACTCCGCGGGCGGCGGAGCCGAGGAGTCACGGCTCGACTTCCTGAGGATCGATTTCCCCAAGGCAGCCCGTCCAAGCGCCCTCGAAGCCAGCCCCGACGGCCGGTGGCTTGCCGTGGGTACCGCATTCGGGGACGTCTACCTGGCCGACACTGCCAGCGGCACCTTGTCGCTGCTTGTCAGCGTAGGGGACGGCAGCATCGAGGGCCTCGCATGGTCGCCGGACTCACAATGGCTCGTATGGTCCGAGCCGGTGACGTCCTTCGGGTCGCGGAGCAAGTTGCGCATGGTCAGCACCGCCAACCCGGAAGACATCGTGGAGGTCACCGATGGCCGTTTCTGCGACGAATCGCCGGCCTTCACTCCCGATGGCAAATTCCTGGCGTTCCTCTCGAACCGCAGCTTCGATCCCGTCTACGACGGCCATGCCTTCGACTTGTCTTTCCCGAGCCCCATCAAGCCGTACCTCGTGGCGCTGGCTGCAGCCACTCCTTCGCCTTTCGGCCCGGTAGTGGACCTGCTGGACGAGGACGAAGCGGACGCTGTACCCGAAGGGAAGAACGCAGGGAAGAACGGCGCGAAGGATGGTCCGGGGAATGGCGCCGGGACCGACGTCGAGGTCCGCGTGGACCGTGAAGGGCTGCCGTTGCGTGTCATCGGCGTCCCCGTGCCGCAGGGCAACTACTCGGCGCTTTCGGCCTCCAACGGCGCACTGCTGTGGCTCGACACCCCGCTCTCGGGTGTCACGGGAGATGGCCGTGGCACGGTGCAGGACAAGGCACCTGCTCCGGCGCTGGTCCGCTACGAGCTTTCGAGGCAAAAGCAGGTCACGCTCGCGTCCGCGGTTGAGCGCTACCGATTGTCCGGAGACGGCAAGAAACTGGTCTTCGTCAACGACAAGAAGGTTGTCGCCGTACCGTCCGACGCCAAGGTTGAGGAAGAATCGGGCGAGCTGGTCAAGGTTGAGCTGAACCGGATCCGGGTGGTCATGGATCCGTTGGCCGTGTGGGGACAGGCATTCGACGAAGCGTGGCGACTGCAGCGGGACTTCTTCTGGACCGAAGACATGGCCGGCCAGGACTGGGATTCGGTACATGGACGGTACCGTCCCGTCGTCGAACGCCTGGGCTCGCACGACGACCTGGTGGACCTTCTGTGGGAACTGCACGGTGAGCTCGGCACCTCCCACGCTTACGTGCGTCCGGCGGCGGTGGGCGAACCCGGGAGCAACGGACAGGGAAGGCTCGGTGCCGACCTCAAGCTCACGGAGGCTGGCTGGGAGATCACGCGCATCCTCGCAGGAGACACTTCCGACCCGCTGGCCAACTCGCCGCTGACTCGGCCGGGAGCCGACGCGAAAGTGGGCGACGTTGTCCTGGCGATCGACGGCGTCGGGCTCTCCGCGGACCGTACTCCGGCCAAACAGCTGGTGGGCGCAGCGGGCCGGACGGTGGAACTCACGATCTTGAATGGCCGTGGGCATGGAGAGGCGGCAGGCCAGCAGCGGAGGATCGCCGTGGTTCCGGTGAAGGATGAGGAACGCTTGCGGTACCAGGAATGGGTGCACGCCAACAGGCGAACCGTGCGCGAGGCCTCGGACGGAAAGTTCGGCTACCTGCATGTCCCGGACATGATGGCCAACGGCTGGGCGCAGCTTCACCGGGACCTCGATACCGAGACCGCGCTGGACGGGTTGATTGTCGATGTGCGGCGGAACCGTGGCGGCCACACCTCGCAGCTCGTGGCGGAACTGATCGGACGCAAGGTCACCGGCTGGAGCATGCCCCGCGGCGAAAAGCCGCGTACATACCCGCATCACGCCCCGCGCGGCCCTGTCATTATCCTGACCGACGAATTCGCGGGTTCCGACGGCGACATCATCACCCAGGTGTCCAAACTCCGCGGCATCGGCCCGGTCATCGGCACCCGGACCTGGGGCGGCGTCGTCGGCATCGACAACCGTTTTTCCCTGGCTGACGGCACCGGCGTGACCCAGCCGCGCTATGCCACGTGGTTCTCCGGCGGCATCGGCTGGAGTGTGGAGAACTTCGGGGTTGAGCCTGACATCGAAGTGGTGTTCCCGCCCCACGCCTATGCGGCCGGCACCGATCCCCAGTTGGAGTACGGGATCGGCGCGCTCAAGGAAATGGTCCAGGAACTACCCACGGACCGGCCGCCGCTGCGTGAAGGCTACAGCAAGGTCCGCCCCGCTGCGTTGCCCGCGAGGCCGCAGAAGGGCTAGCTCAAGGCCTGCAAAACGAAGTCCCCGCCCTTCCGGAAGGAAAGGCGGGGACTCGCTTTTTGGACAGGTTTCGGACGTGTTGCCGCTAGGAAGCGAGCGTGGCATCCAGCGTGATCGGAGTTGCCCGGAGTGCCTGGGATACCGGGCAGTTGACCTTGGCGTCCTCGGCGAGGCGCTGGAATTCTTCTTCGGAGACACCGGGGATGCGTGCGCTCACGGTCAAGTGGATGCCCGTGATGCCCTCGCCCGGCTGGAAGGTGACGTCGGCCTTGGTGTTGACCTCTTCCGGCGTGAAGCCTGCACCCGCCACGCCGTTGCTGAATGCCATCGAGAAGCATGCCGAGTGTGCTGCGGCAATCAGTTCTTCGGGGCTGGTCTTGCCTTCCGCGGACTCCGCGCGGGCCTTCCAAGTGACGTTGAAGGTCCCCAGTCCTGAGCTGTCCAGCGTGGTGTTGCCGGCGCCTTCGATCAGGTTGCCGTTCCATACGGTGTGTGCGGTGCGTGTTGTAGCCATGTCCACTCCTCAGCGTCGTTGCGAATTGGCATCCGGATACCGGATGCCGCCGGGTTCAATCCTAGGGATTCGACGGCGGCGGCGCACCGCTTGTCCGCTCTCAGAGGATTGTGACTGCCGCTGTTTGAGAAGCGACGGTTTAAGCGGCAACGGCCGCCGGACGAATGTCCAGGCGGCCGCGCTGTTTGCTCAGGTCAGCGTGTATTCGCCGGTCACTGCCAGATCGTGGCGATGGCGATGTTGAGCAATCCCAGGCCTCCGACGCCGTGGGCCAGGCCCGTCGAGACCGGTTCGCCCTTCTTGACCTTGCGCGAGCCGATGACGGCGAGCACGGCCACTGCGAGACCGATCGCGAACTTGATGCCGAGCTTGAAGTAGTTAGGGTCGGCATTGGGCAGCATGGGCAGGATTCCCATCATCGCAATACCCGTGATCAGCTGCACGAAGGCACCATCGCGCTGGCGCGGGTGGACAGTCGGCTGCTTCATGGTGGCGATCCAGTAGCCGACGATCATGGCTGCGCCGACGATGTGCAAGAACAGCAGGACGTTGAAGAGGATAGTCATGGCTCCAGCTTATCCAGAATCTTCTACGAGCCGTAGCAAAGCCACGGGGCAATATCCGGGCATGAAAAACGGGAAGGTCCCGGCGGTTTCCCGTCGGGACCTTCCCGTCACGCGATAACTGGAATCAGAGGCCCAGGTCCGCTTCGAAGGAACCTTCCTCAAGGCGGGCCCTGAGGGTCTGCAGGAAGCGGCCGGCGTCGGCACCGTCAACCAGGCGGTGATCGTACGTGAGGGAGAGGTACATCATGGAGCGGATGGCGATCGAGTCGTCACCGTTCTCGTCGGCAACGACAACCGGACGCTTGACGATCGCGCCGGTGCCCAGGATGCCCACCTGGGGCTGGTTGATGATCGGCGTGTCGAACAACGCTCCGACAGACCCGATGTTGGTGATGCTGAAGGTACCGCCGGACAGCTCGTCCGGACCGATCTTCCCTTGGCGGGTACGGCCGGCGACGTCGGCGATCTTGCTGGCCAGGCCGGCAAGGTTCAGGTTGCCGGCGTCGGAAATGACCGGGACCAGCAGGCCCTTGTCGGTGTCCACCGCAATCGCGAGGTGTTCCGCGTTGTGGTAGGTGATTTCCTGCTTGGCTTCGTCGTACGCGGCGTTCAGCTTGGGGTGCTGCTTCAAGGCTTCGGCCACGGCCTTGGCGATGAACGGCAGGAACGTCAGCTTGACGCCGTTCTGGGCCTCGAAGGAGCCCTTGGCCTTGAGGCGGAGCTTGGCGATCTTGGTCATGTCGACCTCGTGCACCTGGGTCAACTGCGTCGAGGTTTCGAGGGACTCGCGCATGCGGCGGGCGATGACCTGGCGGATGCGCGGAGCCTTCTCGACGGTACCGCGGAGCGAGGAGGCCGCCACCGGGGCAGCAGCAGGCTTGCCGGGGGCTGCAGGAGCAGCGGACGCCGGGGCCGAAATCGATGCTGCCTGCGCAGCCGTTTTCATTGCGTCGGCCGCGGCAAGCACGTCCTGCTTCCGGATACGGCCGCCGACGCCGGTGCCCGTCACGGTGGTGATGTCGACACCGCTCTGGTTGGCCAGCTTGCGGACGAGGGGGGTGACGTAGCCGGACTCGCTCGAAGACGATGCGGGTGCGGCAACCGGTGCCGGAGCAGCCGGTGCGGGAGCTGCCGGTGCCGGGGCCGCCGGAGCGGGTGCGGCTTCAACGACGGGTGCCGGTGCAGCGGGGGCCGCTGCCACGGGTGCAGGTGCTGCTGCGGGTGCCGGCGCTGCTGCGGCGGGGGCGCCCGAGCCGATGACGGCAAGAACGGAACCGACTTCAGCAGTGTCGTCCTCGTTGACGCGGATCTCGAGCAAAGTGCCTGCCACGGGGGAGGGGATCTCGGTGTCGACCTTGTCCGTGGAGACCTCAAGGAGCGGTTCGTCCACCTCGACGGTGTCGCCGACGGCCTTGAGCCAGCGGGTGACGGTGCCTTCGGTGACGCTTTCCCCCAGGGCGGGGAGAGTCACGTCGTGACCCGATGCCTCGCCGGACGCTGCGGCGGGGGCTGCGGCTTCTTCGGCTGCGGGAGCCGGTGCTGCTTCAGGTGCTGGTGCTGCTTCAGGTGCGGGGGCTGCCGGTGCTTCTTCCGCAGGTGCGGCGGCGGGCGCTGCAGCGCCGTTGCTGCCGCTGCCGATCCGAACCAGGGGAGCGCCGACTTCGGCGGTCTCGTCTTCAGCTACGAGAATTTCTTCGATGATGCCGGCAATAGGAGACGGGATTTCGGTGTCTACTTTGTCGGTGGAAACTTCGAGCAGGGGCTCGTCGACTTCCACTCGGTCACCAACCTGCTTGAGCCAGCGAGTGACGGTGCCTTCGGTGACGCTTTCACCAAGGGCGGGCAAGTTAACGGATTCAGACATGTCGTCCCCGTTCTCCTTATTGATCTTTAGTGCGGATGAGTGTTGCCTGCTGGGGTCCTGCGCCCGCAGTTCGTGCGGGCGCAGGACCGGGTGTCTTGCGTAAAGACTTAGCCGTGGAGCGGCTTTCCTGCCAGCGCGAGGTGGACTTCGCCCAGGGTCTCGTTCTGCGTCGGGTGTGCGTGGATGAACTGTGCCACGTCCTCCGGGTGTGCTTCCCAGTTGACGATCAGCTGTGCTTCGCCGATCTGCTCGCCCATGCGGGAACCGATCATGTGGATACCGACCACGGGGCCGTCCTTCTGGCGGACGACCTTGACGATGCCGCCGGTGCCCAGGATGGAACTCTTGCCGTTGCCGGCCAGGTTGTATTCCTGGGTCTGGACCTGGTCCTCGCCGAACTTCTCCTTGGCGCCCTTTTCGGTGTAGCCAACGGTTGCGATTTCAGGTTCGCAGAAGGTGACCTTCGGGACGTTCACGTCTTCGACGACTACCGGGTTCAGGCCCGCGATCTCTTCCGCGACGAAGATGCCCTGCTGGTACCCGCGGTGGGCCAACTGGACGCCGGGGACGATGTCACCGACGGCGTAGACGTTGCCGACGCCGGTGTGCAGGCGCTCGTTGGTGATAACGAAGCCGCGGTCGAGGGTGATACCCGCTTCTTCGTAGCCAAGGTTGGCAGTGACGGGGCCACGCCCCACGGCAACCAGGAGGAGATCGGCTTCGAAGGTCTGGCCGTCAACCAAGGTGACCTTCACTCCGTTGTCGTCCTGCTCGACGCCCTGGAAGAAGACGCCGGTGCTGAACTTGATGCCGCGCTTCTTGAAGGCGCGCTCAAGGTTCTTCACGATGGCAGTGTCTTCGTTGGGAACGAGGGAGGGGAGGCCTTCAACGATCGTGACGTCGACGCCGAAGGACTTCCACACGGAAGCGAATTCGACGCCGATGACGCCGCCGCCGAGGACGATGACGCTCTTGGGGATGTAGTCCATGGTCAGCGCTTCATCGGACGTGATGACGCGGCCGCCGATTTCCAGGCCGGGCAGTGACCGGGAGTAGGAACCCGTGGCCAGGACGATGTTCTTGCCCTTGTAGGCTGTGCCGTTCACGACGACGGTGTCGGTGCCCTGCAGCTTGCCTTCGCCTTCGATGACCGTGATGCCCCTGGACTTGATGAGTCCCTGCAGGCCCTTGTACTTGCCGGCGACGATTCCGTCCTTGTAGGCGTTCACGGCCGTGATGTCGATGCTGTCCAACGTGACGTTGACGCCGTACTTGGCGGAATCGCGTGCGTGGTCGGCCAGTTCCGCCGAGTGCAGCAGGGCCTTGGTGGGGATACACCCGTTGTGCAGGCAGGTGCCGCCGAGCTTTCCCTTCTCGACGAGGCCAACGGTGAAACCAAGCTGAACGGCACGCAGAGCCGTGGCGTAGCCGCCGCTGCCGCCACCGAGTACCAGGATGTCGAATTCTTGCGCAGTTGCCTGATCGGCCACTAGGACGCTCCCTCGCGTGAGCGATGACACGCGACTACGCGTCATCTGGTCTTGGAACTTGTACTGCCGCGATTATGCCAGCACCGAAGTTCTCTTGCATTTGTGACTACCGTGGTTCACCTTAGCGAACCACTTATCCATGCTCCACCCTGCCGAGGCATTTGTGGGGCGCTTGTGGCCAGACTCACGTCGGGCCGTGGGGCCGGTCATGGACCGGCCCCACTTGGGGACGTGTTTAGGCCGTGGCCAGCACGTCTTCGACGTAGGCGAGCAGCGTCCGGACAGTGCAGCCGGTGCCTTGCTTGGGCGTGTAGCCGTAGGGGCTGCCGTTGTTGAAGGACGGGCCGGCGATGTCGACGTGCGCCCAGGGGATCTGCTTGCCCTCGGCGTCCTTCCCGACGAACTCGCGCAGGAACACGGCCGCGGTCATCATTCCACCGTGGCGTTCGCCGATGTTGGCGATGTCCGCCACTTGCGAGTCGAGGCTGGCCCGCAGTTCTTCCGGCAGCGGCATCGGCCAGACGAGCTCGCCCGCGCGGTCTGCCGCGGACTTGAGAGCGCCCGTGACGGCGTCGGAACCCATGACACCGGCGGTCCGGTTGCCGAGGGCGATCAGCTGGGCGCCCGTCAGCGTCGCGACGTCGATGATGGCGTCAGGCTGCTCGAGGCTGGCCGCGACGATTCCATCCGCCATGACCAGGCGTCCCTCGGCGTCGGTGTTGAGGACCTCGACCGTCTTGCCGCCGTACACGGTGAGGACGTCAGCCGGGCGCTGTGCAGCGCCAGAGGGCATGTTCTCGGCGATGCAGAGCCACGCGGTCACCTTGACGGGCAACCCAAGCCCCGCGACGGCCAGGACAGTATTAAGTACGACGGCGGCGCCCGCCATGTCGCTCTTCATGTCGCCCATGCCGAGGGCAGGCTTGATGGAAATGCCGCCCGTGTCAAAGGTGATGCCCTTGCCGACAAGCGCGATCTTCTTGGTGGCCTTGGCCGGGGCGTACTCCACCTTGACGAGGCGCGGCTGGCGGGTTGAACCCTTGCCAACGCCCAGGATTCCACCGAAACCGTCCTTTTCGAGGCGTTTCTCGTCCCACACGGTGACCTTGACAGGCAGTCCCTTGGAGAGTTCCTTGGCAGCTTCGGCAAAGGACTCCGGGTAAAGGTGGCTCGGAGGCTGGTTGACGAGGGTGCGGGTGGCGTTGACCGCGCGTCCCACGAGAAGTGCACGATCGAGCGCGGGCTGGACGTCCTTGCCGTCAAACGCCGTGTGGATCAGGACCTTGCCGACCGGATCCTTGAGGCCGTCCTTGCTGGAGCGGTGCTCTGTATAGGAATAGGAACCCAGCACGGCGCCTTCGGCGACGGCCGCGACGTCGGCGAGGGACGCCGTCGGGAGGGCCAGTGTCACGGAGGACAAACCGGCCAGTTGGCGGACGGCGGATCCTGCAGTCCGGCGCAGGGTTTCCTCGGCGAGGAGGGCGTCGCCGGCGACCTTGCCGACACCTGCCAGGACGAGGACGCCCGAACCGGTCTCCGGAAGACCCGGCAGACGGTGTACCTGATCGGTTGCTCCTGTGATGCCGAGGAGGCCCAATGAAGCGGCGAGGGTTTCCGCGGCCTTCGCCCCCAGCGGGTTCCCGAGCAGTACCGGCCCGTCTTCCCCCTGACCAACGGCTATCACGAGTGCGTCGCTCGGCGCCTTCTTCAGGTCCTTGGCAATAGTGCCAAGGGTGATGTCTGTAGTCTTCACCACGAGGATTTGTCCTCATCTCTCTCTGCATGGCTTGGCCGGGCTGCATGTTAGGCGCCCGGCCCTGGTACCCCTCGGTTGTCCGCTTGTGACAACGTCGGTGGTTGCTTGGGTCCGCACACGGCGGCACGTCTCGATCGTAGTCTGTCTGTTGCGCGGGAAAGCAATTAAATGAGAGTTGCGGCACATTGGCCGACAGGAATGCGCGGCCGGTCCGGTGCGTTGTACCAATACATGGAGCATGGCCGGCCGCCGAGGCGTCTGCTGCGGCGTGCAGCCGCCTGCTCCTCCAAGAATTTGAAACTGCGAAAGGAACATGCCGTGTTTGAACGGATTTCCGGCTCACTCCTTGACCCTGAGTCGCTCTATGCGAGCAACATCGAGCTCTTCCACAGCCCGGATATCAGGGGCCTCAACATGCTGATGGGCTTCACCGGATTCGCTGATGCCGGTCACGTGGTCCAGCAGATCAACCGGGAACTACTGGATACGCTCGAAGTCGAAACCGTGGCTGTGTTCGACGCCGACCAGCTCATTGACTACCGCACGCGCCGTCCCCACATCAGCTTTGTCGAAGACCATCTGGAGGACTACAAAGCCCCTCAACTGGCGCTTTACAAGCTCAATGACGGCTTGGGCGAGCCGTTCCTCCTGCTTGCCGGTTTTGAACCGGATCTCCAATGGGAGCGTTTCGCGCGCGCCGTCGTCGGGATTGTGGAAAAACTGGACGTCAACCTGGTGACCTGGATCCACTCCATTCCCATGCCCGTTCCGCACACCCGGCCGGTTGGTGTCACGGTGCACGGTAACCGCCCGGAACTCATCGAGGGCATTTCCACGTGGAAGCCGACTGTCGAGGTTCCTGCGGCCGTCGGCCACATCCTCGAGTTGCGGCTGGTCGAGGCCGGGCGGAAAGTGGCCGGGTACGTCATCCACGTCCCGCACTACCTCGCCGATGCCGAGTACCCGCCGGCAGCGGTCGCAGGACTTGAATACCTCGGTGCGGCCACGTCCCTGATGCTGCCAACCGACCGGCTTCGCGAGGCCGGCAGGGAAGTGGGCAGGCAGATCGCCGAACAGGTGGAAGCATCCGAGGACGTCCAGCAGGTGGTTTCCAAGCTGGAGTCCCGCTATGACGACAAGGCCGAGGGAACAGTCCGCCGTTCCCTGCTCGCCGACGAGAATGACGAACTGCCCAACGCCGAGGACCTGGGCGCGGCGGTTGAGGCGTATCTCGCACGCAAAGATGCGCGTCCATAAAGCAGCTTTAATGCGGCCCCGGGCATAATGGAAGGGTGAACGCACCCCGCGCCTGGCTCATTTGGACGATTGGGGTGCTTGCCTACCTTGTGGCGGTCGCCCAGCGCACATCCTTCGGTGTGTCCGGACTGGAGGCCACCGAACGGTTCCATGCCAGCGCGGCGGCCATTTCCTTCTTCACGGTGCTTCAACTGCTGGTTTACGCCGGCCTCCAGATACCGGTCGGGCTCCTGGTTGACCGCTTCGGCTCGCGCGCCATGATCGCCAGCGGTGCCGTGCTCATGGGCCTCGGCCAACTCCAGTTGGCTTATGCCGACGCTGTTCCGGCAGGGGTGCTCGGCCGGGTCCTCGTCGGCGCAGGCGACGCCATGACCTTCGTCTCAGTGATCCGGCTCGTGCCGATCTGGTTCGCTCCGGCAAGGGTTCCGCTCGTCACCCAGCTGACGGGAATGTCGGGCCAGCTCGGCCAGCTCATCAGTGTGGTGCCGTTCGCCCTGGTCCTTCATTCGGCGGGCTGGAATACGGCCTTCCTAGGGTTGAGCTCGTTGTCGGCGCTCGCCGTCGTCCTTGTTCTCGCCTTGCTCAGGGATGTTCCGCCGGGTCACCCGCCGCGGGAGAGCGCCCAAGGGCTGCGCGCCACAGGCGTGACCCTGGCCCGTGCCTGGAAGCAGCCCGGGACGCGCCTGGGACTCTGGTGCCACTTCACTGTCCAGTTCAGCGGCAACGTCTTCGCCATGTCCTGGGGCTACCCGTTCCTGGTTTCGGCGCAGGGCCTGAACCCGGGCACCGTGTCCGCCCTCATGGGGCTCTTCGTCGTCACCAGCATTCTCGTGGGGCCGTTGTTTGGAACCTTCGTGGCCAGGCACCCCATGCGGCGCTCGGCCATGGTCCTCCTGATTACGGCGGCTACCGCGCTCGCCTGGGCTGCAGTCCTGTTGTTGCCTACCAGGGCGCCCCTGTGGTTGCTTGCCTTGTTGGTGGTTGCCCTTGCCATCGGCGGCCCCGGGTCCATGATCGGCTTTGATTTTGCCCGGACATTCAATCCTTCCCACAGGATCGGCACCGCCACCGGTATCGTCAACGTGGGAGGCTTCGTTGCGGCGCTCCTGACGATCTACCTGGTGGGGCTCATCCTCGACCTTCTCCACACCAGCGGTTTCTCGGGCGGGGAGCTCTATGGCCTGGCCCCCTTCCGCATCGCATTGAGCGTGCAGTTCCTGTTCCTGCTCGTGGGTACGGTCCTGATCCTCATGACCCGTCGCAAAGTGCGCCGCCAAATGGCGGCCCAAGGCGTACACGTCCCGCCGCTCCTCGTGTCGCTGGCCAACCAGCGCCGACGCCGCGTGGAATTGCGCCGCGAACGGCTAGCGAAGCAGCGGAGCTCCACGCCGTAGCCTGCTCTCACGGTGTTCCTCCACAGGCGCTGGCGGATGCCTTTGTCCACATACGGCAATTGAGGCCTGCCGTCGCCCGCGATTGATGCCAATGCTGGATTCATGACAGCAGACAACCGTGTGACCATTTCCCGTCCCGAGGACATCCTCGGATTCATTCCGCACGCCTTGGGACTCTGGCCGAAGGAGAGCCTCGTTGCCGTCACGCTGCGTGGGCAGACACTTGGCGCCACACTCCGTGTGGACCTTCCGCCCGAGAGGTCCGAACGCGTGCTTGCCGCGTACTCACGGAGGATCGGTGAGTACCTGGAAGCGGACCATGACGCCGATGGCGTGCTTTTGGCATTCTTCAGCGACAACGGTTGGGACGATGGCGGCGCCCTGGCACACGGCCTGCCGCTGCTGGAAGCCTTGGAACCCGTCCTGGCCCACGGTGGATTGGCATTGCGGGATGCCTGGTTCATAGGTTCCGATCACTGGCGAAGCGCATTCTGCACCGACCTGGAGTGCTGTCCTCTTCCCGGGCGTCCCGTGGACCAGATCCTGGACAGCCGGCTCAACGCGGAAATGGTGTTCAGGGGCAGCAGCGTCAGGGAATCGCCTGGGTTGTTGGAGCCCGCGGACCAGCCTGTCCTCGATCCGGAGTTCATGGGGGCGGAAGACGCCATGCTAGGGGAGTTGCTCCTGCGGTGGCGGCGCAGGAAGTCGTTCGAAGAAATGCTGGACGCGTGGACGGGGGTCCTCGACTCCTGCCGTCCGGACGAATTCGACGGCGAGGCAGCGGTGTTCCTCCGGGCGAGCCTGAGGGTTCCTGCCTGGCGCGACGCGGTAGTGGTCCTGGCCGCTGCCGGGAAAGCTGTAGCCTGCGGTGGCGCGGAAGCCTTCGGCTTCTTTGAACATGAGGACGATGACGCGGATTCCTTAGCCATTCCGCCCGGGCTCTGTCCCGCGGCACCAACAGCGGGCACGGCACCAGTGGCCGGCAAGTCCACTGAGGCCGCGGATCTCAGCGTCATGCGCTACGGAGACGTGCTCCTGGGCCTCTACCCGGAGAACCCCGACTGGAAGCGGTTGACGAGCCTGGACCAAGTTCTGGCGGTGCTCTCCCGGCACGGCGGTGGGGAGGCGCGCGCCGCAACGCTCACGATCCGCGGGTGGATTCAGTGGTGCCGGGGGAGCGGTTCGTTCGCCCACGAACTCCTTTCGCAGGCTGACGCTGAACAACAGGGCTATCGGCTCGCCGAACTACTCGCCGAGCTGGTGACGCGCGGAACGCTCTGCGGCTGGGCCAAAAGCAAGTCGTCCGCGTGGCGGAAGTTCGGTGGGGCGGCCGCATGACCCCCAGGCCCTGAGGTGGCTCCAGGAGTGTGTCATTGAGGGAATTCCGTGCGGCACGTAATTGTCTGCGCGGTAGCGGATATCGACCCCCGGAACTCAAAACCGTGAGACAATGGTTGCCGAGACCCGGTTGGGTCCGTGTTTCAAGTGCCGTAAACGTCCCCTGAACTCTAGGGAACATTAAGGCGCCGTCGGGAGTTTTACCTAAAGACTCTGCAGTCGGCGATGGCACTTGATGTTGATCACGGACTTGACAGGGTCATAGTGGTGTTGCCCCCATGGTGATTCCACAGACCGCCGCTAGAAAGGTTTTCTGTGACCCCGTCTTCCGCCGAGAAGGAACCCGCCGCCCTGGCCGAACTGTCCGCCGAAGAAAAGAAGGCGGCTACAGCTGCGAAGCGTGCGGCAACGCGTGCTGCCAATGCTTCGACTGCAGGTGCAGAGAAGCCGGCACCCAAGAAGCGCGGGCCCAAGCCCGGCGCCAAGGCCGCTGCCGAAGCAGCCAACAAGTCCAGCGGCGCCGACGAGGACTCCGAAGAAGCCGAGGATTTTGACGCCGTCGTTCCCGACGAAGCAGAGCTCACGGAGGAAGTCGAGGAAGGCGAGGAGGGCAAGAAGCCTGCCACGACCGGTTCCGGCTTTGTCTACTCGGATGCCGACGACGACGATGCGCCTGTCCAGCAGGTCATGTCAGCCGGCGCGACGGCCGACCCCGTCAAGGACTATCTGAAGCAGATCGGCAAGGTTGCCCTGCTGAATGCTGAGCAGGAAGTCGACCTTGCACTCCGCATTGAAGCCGGCCTGTTCGCCGAAGAGAAGATCAACGCCGACGACGGCTCCATGGACCCGAAGCTCAAGCGTGAGCTCGAGTTCATCATCCACGACGGCAAGAGGGCCAAGAACCACCTCCTCGAGGCCAACCTGCGGCTCGTGGTCTCGTTGGCCAAGCGCTACACCGGCCGCGGCATGCTGTTCCTGGACCTTATCCAGGAAGGCAACCTGGGCTTGATCCGTGCAGTGGAGAAGTTCGACTACACCAAGGGCTTCAAGTTCTCCACCTACGCCACCTGGTGGATCCGCCAGGCCATTACCCGCGCCATGGCTGACCAGGCCCGCACCATCCGCATCCCGGTGCACATGGTGGAAGTCATCAACAAGCTGGCACGTGTCCAGCGCCAGATGCTTCAGGACCTTGGACGCGAACCTACGCCTGAGGAACTGGCGCTCGAACTGGACATGACTCCCGAGAAGGTTGTTGAAGTCCAGAAGTACGGCCGCGAGCCCATCTCGCTGCACACGCCGCTTGGCGAAGACGGCGATTCCGAATTCGGCGACCTCATCGAGGACTCCGAAGCGGTTGTGCCGGCGGACGCTGTGAGCTTCACACTCCTCCAGGAGCAGTTGCACTCCGTGCTCGATACCCTGTCCGAGCGTGAAGCAGGCGTCGTCGCGATGCGTTTCGGCCTCACCGATGGCCAGCCGAAGACTTTAGACGAAATCGGCAAGGTCTATGGAGTCACCCGCGAACGCATCCGTCAGATCGAATCGAAGACGATGTCCAAGCTGCGCCACCCCTCGCGGTCGCAGGTTTTGCGCGACTACCTTGACTAAAGCAACGGACACCCTGCCTTAACCGGCACAGCCCGTCAAGAAGTGGACGCCCGGATTCCCGGGGGTCCATTTCTTGCATCTAGGGGCTGTTCCGTTCGAGTGCCCGGCCAATGATGCGGGTGCCTTCCGGGAAAGCGGAGGGGTTGGGTCCTGCGTAGTTGAGCCGGATGAACGGTCCCGCCGGTTCGGCCGGGAACCATTCCGTACCGACCGCGATCATCACCCCAGCACTCTCGCAGTCGCGGGTCAACTTTTCGAGGTCCGTCCCGTCGGGCAGGCGCGCCCAAAGGTTCAGTCCTCCCTTGGGGATGAGGCTGAGATGGGCCTGGGGGGCGTGCTCGCGCAGGCTTGAGACCAGCAGGTCGCGGCGTGACTGGAGCTGATGGCGGAGGCTTCGCAGATGCGTCTGCCAGGCCGGCTGGGTGACGACATCGAGGGCCGCAGCCTGCAGCAATCCGCTGACGTACATCGACTCGGCCGCGCGGTCCGCGAGGATGCGTTCCCGGGCGGGGCCGCGCGCGATGACGGCGGCGACGCGGATGGCGGGTGAAACGCTCTTCGTAAGGGAGCGTAAGTAAACCACGTGGCCGGAGTCGTCACGTGCGGCGAGGGGTACCGGCGTCGACGTGATGCCGAAATCGTGCGCCCAGTCGTCCTCGACGAGGAACGCGCCATACTCCCGGACGACGTCCAGGACTTCTTCGCCCCGCCGGGTGGACCATTGCGCTCCAGTGGGGTTGGCGTAGTTCGGTTGGGCGTAGAACAGCCGCGCGCCCGTCTCCTCAAAGGCCCTGGCAAGTTCCTCAGGGTCCGGCCCGTCGGCTCCGCTGGGGACCGGGACGATGCGGACTCCGGCTTGCGTCGCGGCCAGGATGGCTCCCCAGTAGCTCGGAGATTCCATGAGCAGCGGCTGCCCGTGGCCGACCAATGCAGTGAAGATCGAGCTGAGGCCGCCTTGGCTTCCGGGCAGCACGATGACGTCGCTCGGTGTTGGCGGGGTGAGCCCTGCCGGGGTCGCGGTGCCGAGTTCGTGCGCGAACCAGGACTGCAACTCGGGAAGGCCGGCCGCCGGAGGCCGGGACAAGGCAGCGTCGCCGCGTGCCACACGGGCGAGAGCGGCCCGCACGAGCCGTTCCGGCAGGAGTTCCCGGTCCGGGTATCCGGAGTGGAAGGCGATAGTGGCGTTCGAGGTGTCGCGCATCGTAGTGGAGGCGGAACGGGGAGGCGTCTGCGGTGCACGCAGTGCTGCGGTTTGCCAGCCGTAATCCGAGGGGCGTGCTGTCCGGGCGGCCCGCACGAAGGTACCGACGCCGGGCCGGCTCTCGATCAAGCCCTGCGACGTGAGTGCTTGCAAGGCTTTCTGCACCGTCACGGGGCTGGCCTGGTACTCGGCAACGAGTGACCGGGTGGATGGCAGCCGGGACCCCGGCGCAGCCCCGGCGATCCATTCGCGCAGTCGCGCCGCAATCCTGGAACTGCTATCGTTGTTCATGAGAGACAATAGTAGCGCTACTACAATTATCCGGCCAGCGATACCGTCCCGTCCCGCAACAGGCCTGGGGTGGGGCCTCCTCGGAGTAGCGGCGTTCTCGTTCACTGTTCCCTTCACCCGGGTGGCGGTTGGTGGGCTGTCGCCCCTGTTCATCGGCTCCGGCCGTGCCGTCGTCGCGGCGATACTCGCGGCATTCGCCCTCACCCTCACCAGGCAGCGGCTGCCTCGAGTCAGGCAATGGGCGCGCTTGGCCGTGGTCGCCGCCGGGATTGTTGTCGGTTTCCCCTTGCTCACCTCGTTCGCGCTCACGACGGCTCCGGCCAACCACGGTGCCGTCGTCATCGCCCTGCTGCCGGCAGCAACGGCAACCGCCGCAGTGCTCCGCGGACGCGAACATCCGCCTGTCGCCTTCTGGCTGGTCACAATCGTAGGCGCCGCAGCGGCCATCGCATTCGCATTCGCGCAGTCCGGTGGGTTCGAGCAATTGGACTGGGCGGATGTGCTGCTCCTCGGAGCTGTCATTGCTGCGGCAATCGGCTACGCGGAAGGCGGCCTGCTCGCCCGCGAACTCGGCGCATGGCAGACCGTATCGTGGGCGCTCGTCCTGGCTTTGCCGTTGATGGCCGGCCTGTCAGCGCTCTCCATGGCCCAGCAGCCGCCGTCGGCCTCACCGGTCCAGTGGGCAGCTTTTGCCTACCTCGGAGTCATCAGCATGTTCTTCGGCTTCTTCGCCTGGTACCGGGGTCTCGCCTTTGGACCCATGGCCAAAGTCAGCCAGGTACAACTCATCCAGCCCGTACTGAGCATTTGCTGGGCAGGGCTGTTGCTGGGCGAATCCCTGGGCTGGACCACGATTGTCGGTGGGCTGGCCGTCATCGTTTGCGCCGGCGTCGCCGTCCGGGTCCGGCTCAATCCGCCGCGCCCGGAACAGAATCCCTGAAGACCGACACAACAGATCGCCCGTCCCCGATAGGAAGAATAGAACCATGTACATCCCAGCGCATTTCGCGGCCGGTCCCGACGTCATCCGCGACCTCCTGACACGGCCAAGCGCCGCGAATCTGGTCACCATGACGTCGCAGGGCCTCCTCGCGACTTTCCTGCCGCTCATCTACGATCCCTCGGCCGGTGAACACGGCGCGCTCCAGGGACACCTCGCCCGAACCAATTCCCAATGGTCCGAGCCCGCCATCGGAGAATCACTAGTGATCGTCCAGGGCGCGGACGCGTACATCTCGCCCTCCTGGTACGCATCGAAAGCAGAGCATGGGCGCGTCGTCCCTACGTGGAACTACTCCACCGCGCACGTTTACGGCAAGCTTGCCGTCCATGAGGATCCCGCGTGGCTTGGGAACCACGTCAGGCAGCTGACCAACCTCAACGAAGCCGATTCCGAGCGGCCGTGGTCCGTGGACGACGCTCCGGAGCGCTACGTCTCCGGCCAGTTGCGTGCGATCGTTGGCATCGAGCTGGTCATCACCCGTATCGAGGCGAAGGCCAAACTGAGCCAGAACCGGCCCGACAAGGACATCGACGGGGTGGTGGCCGGGCTTGATGCCCAAGGGCACAGTGAGATTGCTGCCGACGTCGCCCGGGCCAGGCTGGGAAGTTAACGCAACGGCCCCCTCCGTTCGGAGGGGGCCGTTGTCTCTGTGAAATTATGTCAGCCGGGCGGCCGCTGGGGCCGGCCATATAGGCTAGTCGGCGAGGACGGGTTCCTTCTCCTGAAGGCGACCGGTCTCGTCATGCCAGTCCGAAGTCATCGGCCGCAGCGTGGCCTCTACTGCACGTGCGTGGTGGCCGCAGAAGAGCAGCTCACCGCCGGAGGACTCGAGTACAACGCGGACATATGCCTGGGCCCCGCAACGGTCGCACCGGTCGAGTGCATTGAGTGTGCGGTCTGCAACTGCTGTTGTCATGTTCGGCCTCCTTAGTAGTTCTGTGTATCCATATAACCAGCATTCGAAGCAAAACCATGGCAAGGATGGGTCACGTTCGCTGTCCGCGTATCACATGTGCGTAACACCGGGAAGTGGCGTCCAGCACGATTGGGAGTGGCAGCTCTCGTCCGGGCTCCGGGCCAGCTAGCCTAGGAGGAGTGTTTTTTGCCTCTGTTACACCCCCGAAGGAGCGCCCCGCCCGTGGCACCGAGTTCTGAATACAACGCCCGGCACCTTTCAGTTTTGGAAGGCCTGGAGGCGGTCCGCAAACGTCCGGGCATGTACATCGGCTCCACCGACTCGCGCGGGCTCATGCACTGCCTGTGGGAGATCATCGACAACTCCGTGGACGAAGCCCTGGCGGGCTTCGGGCATGACATCCAGATCATCCTGCACGCGGACAATTCCGTGGAAATCCACGACGACGGCCGCGGCATCCCGGTGGACCTCGAACCCAAGACGGGGCTCACCGGCGTCGAAGTCGTCTTCACCAAACTTCACGCAGGCGGAAAGTTCGGTGGCGGCTCCTACACGGCGTCCGGCGGCTTGCACGGCGTTGGCGCGTCCGTAGTGAACGCGCTCTCTGCCCGCCTTGACGTACAGGTGGACCGCGGCGGCAAGACGTACCAGATGTCCTTCCGCCGGGGCGAGCCCGGCCGATTCAAGGACATCGGCTCGAAGCCCAGCCCGACGTCGGTCTTCGAACCGTTCGTCGAGAACTCGGTGCTCGACGTCGTCGGCAAGGCCAAGCGGGGTGTGACCGGTACACGCATCCGCTACTGGGCAGACCGGCAGATCTTCACTCCGGACGCGAAGTTCTCCCTCGAGGATCTTGCGGCGCGCGCCCGCCAAACGTCATTCCTGGTTCCGGGCCTCAAGCTCACGGTGCGCGATGAGCGACGGCTCCCCGGTACCCCCGGCGAAAACGGGCCGCACCAAGAGGTTTTCCATCACGACGGCGGCATTTCCGAATTCGTCGACTTCCTCGCCGCGGATTCGGGCGTCACTGATATTTGGCGGCTCCACGGTGCGGGCAAGTTCAAGGAAACCGTTCCGGTCCTTGACGAAAACGGGCACAGCAAAATCGCGGAAGTGGAGCGGGACTGTGAAGTGGACATCGCGCTGCGCTGGGGAATCGGCTACGAAACCACCATGCGGAGCTTCGTCAACATCATCGCCACGCCCAAGGGCGGCACGCACCAGGCAGGCTTCGAGCAGGCGCTCCTGAAGACCTTCCGCAAGGCCGTCGAAACGAACGCGCGCAAGCTCAAAGCGGGCAACGACAAGGTTGAGAAGGACGACATCCTTGCCGGCCTCACGGCAGTGCTGACGGTCCGCTTGGCAGAGCCGCAATTTGAGGGCCAGACCAAGGAAATCCTGGGCACTTCGGCTGTCAGGGCAATTGTTGCCAAGGTGGTCGAGGACGAGATCACCGCGCGCCTGAACTCGGCGAACCGCAACGACAAGGCCCAGTCCGCCCTGCTGCTCGAGAAGATCGTCAGCGAAATGAAGTCCCGCATCTCGGCCCGCGTCCACAAGGAAACGCAGCGCAGGAAGAATGCGCTGGAAACGTCGTCGATGCCCACCAAGCTGGCAGATTGCCGCACGGACGACGTCGGACGTTCCGAACTGTTCATCGTGGAAGGTGACTCCGCCCTTGGCACCGCCAAGCTGGCGCGGTCCTCGGACTTCCAAGCGCTGTTGCCGATCCGTGGCAAGATCCTCAATGTGCAGAAGGCATCGGTGGGGGACATGCTCTCCAACGCGGAGTGCGCAGCCCTCATCCAGGTAGTGGGTGCCGGTTCGGGCCGGAGCTTCGACATCGACGCCGCCCGGTACGGCAAGGTGATCCTGATGACCGATGCAGACGTCGACGGCGCGCACATCCGTACGCTGCTGCTCACGTTGTTCTTCCGATACATGCGTCCGATGATCGACGAGGGCCGGGTATACGCGGCAGTACCGCCGCTGCACCGGGTGGAAGTCATCAACGCGGGCCAGAAGGCCAACGAGATGATCTACACCTACTCCGAGGCCGAACTGCACGTCCTGCTGGCCAGGCTCGCCAAGGAAGGCAAGCGCTACAAGGAACCGATCCAGCGCTACAAGGGCCTCGGTGAAATGGACGCAGAGCAGCTCGCCGAGACCACCATGGATCCGCGCCACCGAACCCTCCGCAAGGTGGGCATCGAGAACGCGAAGATGGCGGAAGACACGTTTGACCTGCTGATGGGATCGGACGTCGCCCCGCGCAAGGACTTCATTATCGCCGGCGCTGCGGACCTGGACCGGGAACGCATCGACGCCTGATCCGGCGGGCCCTATCCAACGCCGCTCAGCCCAGCAAACCCGGCACGATCAGCAGGCCTGTCGGCACCGCGAGCAACATGGCCGACGCCGCAAGCACCAAAGTGCGCTGGGCTGCCGGAAGCGGCGGCTTGGGTGAGAGCAGCCGGCTGACGCGCGACGCCGTCGTACGCGGTGAATCGGCGCCGCCGGTGCCGCTCAGCGAGCCGCCTTCGGGGGAAGCGTCCTGCCCGCCTGTTCCGGGAGGCGCGAATTGCTCCACGGGACCGGCGGAGCCACTCGCCACGATCGCAATCGCCTTAATGAGCGTCCCCTTGCTCTCGGTGCGCAGGGCCACGTCGTCGGCGAGCATTTCGATCAGGGAGTTGACCGCAACCTGGGCGAGTCGCGTCGTGGGGAACCAGGGCAGCGCCTGGCGCCACGCCGCGAAGGCCCACAAAAGAAGGTCGTGGCGCTGGGAGAGATGGGCATTTTCGTGGATGAGGACCGCCCTCAGCTCGGCAGGCTCCAGGGCGGCCATGAGGCCGTCGGACAGGACAGTCACTGACCTTGCGCCGCCGGGCAAGCAGTATGCAACGGGGGAGTCGTGGTTGATGACCACGGTGCCAGGGCCGTCCTCGGACGGTGAGGCCAGAAGTGCGAGGAGTTCGCGGTGCCTGCGCCGCTGCCGTTCGATCTTGACGTAGGTGAGCAGCAGGGTGAACACGAGATGTGCGCTCAGCAGCGCCGCGGCGGACAAAGCGAACAAGTGCCAGAAGCCCAGTGCTGTGGTGGGCTCGTTGTGAAGCACCATGCCGGCCAAGGAGCGCACGCCTGCAATGAGGTTGTCGCCGATGGGCTCAAGCCCGTAGACGAACATGGCCCCGATCATGGAGAGGCCACCGGCGAGTGCGATGGCTTGCCAGAGGACCATGGCCATGAAGGGCGCGCGTGAAGGCCACTCGGCGCGCGAAAGGAGGACAGGAACCGGCCAGGCCAGCACCAAAGCAAGGACCGCCAGAAAATATGAGGTCCAGAACATGGGTGGTTAGTTTTTGCCGAGCAGCTTGCGCAGCGTGGCGGCTTCACTCTCGCTCACGGAACCGATGAACCGCGCCAGCACGGCTTCGCGGTCCGGGGCGGAACCCAAGGCCTCATGCATGAGGTCCGCCGTGTGGTCCGCGCGGCTCGAAACAGCCTGGTAGCGGTGCGGGCGGGTGCCGCGTTCGCGCTCCACGAGGCCCTTCTTCTCGAGGCGGGACAAGACCGTCAGCACTGTGGTGACTGCGAGGTCTTTGCCCTGGTGTCCTGCAATACCGTCCGTGGCTGCGGAATCCTGCGCCAGCAGATCACGAAGTTTGTTGGCTGTCGCAGCCTCCTGGCCCGCCCAAAGGAGATCCATGACCGCCCGTTCCAGTTCGCCAAGACTTGCCATCAACGCATCCCTACTTTCCGCACTTCCCTGTCCGCCGAATGGGCCTGGGGAAGTGCGATCATCCAACATTCCATCCCCAATCTACCGCTTTTTGAGCGGCGATTCTACGTGAGGTAGAACATGCGGCGCGGCGTGTCCTTGCGGCACTGTGACGCCACTGGAAGAGTGGTGAGCACATCGCAGGGGAGTGTTCTACACTGTGTAGAAGAATTGGTTTCTACGCAACGTAGAAAATGGACGCCGCAAGCGGGCGTCGGGACAATAAGGACAGCCATGGACGCCTTGGAAATCGCACGCTGGCAATTTGGAATCACCACGGTCTACCACTTCATGATGGTGCCGCTGACCATCGGGCTGGGGCTTGTGGTGGCCGTCATCCAGACCCTTTGGTACCGCACGGGCAAGGTTGAATACCTGCGGATGACCAAGTTCTGGGGCAAGCTCTTCCTCATCAACTTCATCATGGGTGTAGCCACGGGCATCGTGCAGGAATTCCAATTCGGCATGGCCTGGAGCGAATACAGCCGATTCGTCGGCGACGTGTTCGGTGCGCCCCTGGCCCTGGAAGCGCTCCTGGCCTTCTTCGTGGAATCGACCTTCCTGGGACTCTGGATCTTCGGCTGGAAGCAACTCAAGCGCGGCATCCACCTCGCTTGCCTCTGGATCGCCGTGATCGGCTCGGTCTTCTCGGCCTACTTCATCATCGTGGCCAACTCCTGGATGCAGCACCCCGTCGGCGTCACGATGGTCAACGGGCGTCCCGTCATGACCGACGCCTGGGCAGTCTTCACCAACAACACCGCCATGGTGGCCGTGCCCCACACGCTCTTCGGCGCGCTGGCCGTCGCCGGTGCTTTCCTTCTGGGCATCGCCTGGTACCACCTCTGGCGCCGCCGCCACGATGGCATTGACACCATCGGAGCCGACGGCCGGGCCATCGCGGGCGAAGCCGACATCCCCGGCCGGGACAAGGCCGACTACAAGGTTTGGATCACCTCCCTTCGGATCGGCGCCGTCGTCGCCATGATCTCCTTCGCAGGCACTGCGTTCACGGGTGATTTGCAAGGCAAGCTGATGTTCGAACAACAGCCCATGAAGATGGCCGCGGCCGAGGCCGCCTGCCACGACGGCACCGGCTTCTCGGTGCTGAGCATCGGCAACGTCGGTTCCAAGAACTGCAACGACATCGTGGCGGTGATCGAGGTCCCCGGTATCCTCTCCTTCTTGGCCAAGGGCGATTTCAACACGGAAGTGAAGGGCGTCAACAGCCTCCTCGACGAGTACAAGGCCAAGTACGGCACGCACCTGCCGAACAATCCCCTGTACGGCGATCGGGCGGGCCAGGAAGTCCAGTACGTACCGGTCATGGAAGTGACCTACTGGGGCTTCCGCATGATGATCGGCTTCGGCGGGATCGCTGCCTTTGCCGCATTGCTGGCCTTGTGGGTCACGCGCAAGGGCATGGTCCCGCAATCCCGCTGGATCATGCGCCTGGCGGTCTTCGGCATCCTCGCTCCCTTCGGCGCCAACGCCGCCGGCTGGATCTTCACCGAAATGGGCCGGCAGCCGTTCGTCGTCGCGCCCAATCCGGACGCCAGCGGCGTCGACCAGGTGTTCATGTTCACGGCCGCGGCCGTCTCACCAGGTGTCTCCGCCGCCGAGCTCATCACCTCGCTCGTCGTGTTGGCGTCCATCTACGCCGTCCTGCTAGTCGTGGAAATCCGGCTGCTGGTCAAATACGCCCGTGGCGGAGTGGTGTCCGCGATGCCGGAGCTCGCAGAAGCCCGCCACGGCGAAAAGAAACAAAAGAAGGACGACGACGGCGGGACGCCGGGCGCCCCGGGCCAGCCCGGTGACAGCGACGACGTCCTGGCATTCGCCTACTAGGAAGCAAAGGGATCTTTCGAATGGAACTGTTGCCTACCGTTTGGTTCGTGGCCATCGCCGTGCTGTGGACGGGTTACCTCTTCCTGGAGGGCTTCGACCTCGGCGTCGGAATGCTCATGAAGCTCTTCGCCCGGAACAACACCGACCGCCGGGTACTGCTGAACACCGTCGGCCCGGTGTGGGACGGGAACGAAGTGTGGCTGCTGACCGCGGCCGGTGCCACCTTCGCCGCCTTCCCGCTGTGGTACGCCTCGCTGTTTTCGGCGCTCTACCTGCCGCTGCTCATTGTCCTGGTGGCCCTGATCTTCCGGGCTGTGGCCTTCGAGTACCGGGGCAAAGTGGACAGCGCCCGCTGGAGGACCGTCTGGGACTGGGCCATTGCCTTGGGCTCGTTCACGGCCGCGTTCGGCATCGGCGCCGCGCTGGCGCTGACCACCACAGGGCTGCCGATTGACTCGAATGGCGACCGCCAGGGCGGGCCCTTTGCCTGGTTCAGCGGATACGCCGTGCTGGGCGGATTCGCCGTGGTCGCGTTCGCCCTGGTGCACGCCCTCGCGTTCCTGGCCCTGAAGACCGACGGGGAAGTGCGCCACCGCGCGCGCCGCTGGTTTGTGCGGCTCGCCCCGCTCGCATTGCTGCCGCTGCTGGCATGGATGGTGTCCCTGCAGCTGCTCAGCGGCAAGCCGTTGACGTGGATCCTGGTGATCCTAGGAGTCCTGGCTGCGGCGGGAGCCTGGGTCCTCGCCCGCAAGGGAGCTGAGGGCAAGGCCTTCGGAGCCCTGGGTGCGTCCCTCGTGTGCGCCACCGCTTCCATCTTCGGTGCGGCGTTCCCCGTGGTCATTCCGTCCACCTTGAACCCCGCCTTCAACCTCACCATTTCCAACGCATCGTCGTCCGCGTACACCTTGGGGCTGATGAGTATCGTGGCTGCCGTCGGGTTGCCCTTGGTCATCGCCTACCAGGCGTGGACCTACTGGGTGTTCCGCCGCCGCGTGAGCGCAGCACATATTCCCGCCGCACATGGTTTCCTGCCGGCCATCGCGGCAAAGGTCCTGGTCGGCCTGCCGGCACCTGGCGGATCAGCTGCCAAACACACACCCCACGACGCCGGCGAGTAACGGATGAAGCCCCAGCTACCCGCAGGACCCGCCACCCGATCCGCCTTGTACTTCCTTGGCCTGCTGTCCGCACTCAAGGCTTTGTCCCTGGTCCTGATTGCACAGGCCATCGCGGGGATGTTGTCCGGACTTGCTGCGGGCAACATGGGGTGGCGCGAAGGAGTCCTCTGGGGTGCCGCCGGAGCGGTCCTGCGGTCCCTGACGGTCTGGGGCCAGGGAGTCGCGGCGCGCCGCGCGGCCCTCGGGGTCAAGGAGGAGCTGCGGTCCAGGCTGCTGGGGCGCGCCCTCGGCGCCGGAGCTGCGGGACGGGTCGGCGAAGTGAACGACGGCGGGCTCGCAGTGCTCGCGACACGCGGACTTGACGCACTGGACAACTACTACACCCAGTTCCTGCCCGCCTTGGTCAATTGCGCCGCGTTGCCCCTGCTCCTCGGCGCGCGGATCCTCTTCGCGGACTGGGTCAGTGCCGTGGTTGTGGTGCTGACCTTGCCGCTGGTCCCGTTGTTCATGGTGCTGATCGGCCGCCACACCGAGGACCGGGTCCACGAAGCCCAATCCACGCTGCGGAGGCTCTCGGGGCACATCCTGGAGCTGGCCAAGGGACTTCCCGTGCTAGTGGGACTGGGCCGCGCCGGTGAACAGCGTGCAGCCCTTGAGGACCTCTCCGAGGAATACCGCTCGCGCACGATGGGAACACTGCGGACTGCCTTCTTGTCGGCCCTCGCCCTGGAGCTGATAGCCACCATCTCCGTCGCCGTGGTCGCTGTCTTCATCGGCGTGCGACTCGTGGCGGGCGACATGGGCCTGGAAGCCGGCCTGCTGGCCCTCATCCTCGCCCCCGATTGCTATCTTCCCCTGCGCGAGCTAGGTACGGCCCACCACGCCAGCGACGACGGGCGTGAGGCTTTGGCCGCCGCCAACGCCGTGCTGGAGTCGCCGTCGGGCCGTCCGCTGAATGGATCTTCCAGCACCGAAGTTTCCGGCGGCGTCGCGGTCACCGGACTGACGGTGACGTACGCGGGAAGGGTGGCTGCCGCCGTCGGGCCTATCGACTTCAAGGCACCAGCCGGACAGATCACCGCCCTTGACGGCCGCAGCGGTTCGGGCAAGAGCACCATTCTGGGTGTCCTGGCCGGGACGATCGGCGACGGGCTGCTGGCAACCATTAAAGGATCGGTTACCGGACTGGATGCCGGCGCGGTGGCATGGGTACCGCAGCATCCCGTCATGGTCGCCGGTACGGTGCTGGACGAGGTCGTCCTCTACCTGAACGGTGGGAACCAGGACGTTGCGTCCATGGATCCCGGGACCACGCCGGACGCGGACATCGCGAGGGCCATGCGTTGCCTGGAGCAGTCTGCCGCGGAGCACCTTGCGTCCAAACATCCTGCCGAGTTGAGCCCTGGAGAGCTGCGGCGTGTGGCTGTGGCGCGCGGCCTGGCGCGGCTCAACGCGGGAGCCACGGTCCTGCTGCTTGACGAACCCACCGCCCACCTCGACGTCGCGTCCGCGGACGCGATCCGTTCGGCCATCGCGGAGCTGCGTGGTGCGGCGACTGTCATCCTGGTAGCCCACGACGCCGCGGCCCGGAAACTGGCGGACAACGTCGTGAAGGTCGACGGCGGGAAGGCCGACGACGGGGAGGTCACCGGCGGAACAGCGCAGGAGCATGCCGGTCCCGTGGGCCTGGAATCCAGTGAATCAGCGCAGGCTCCGGTCCGGCGGGATACGAATCCCGGAACCACACCGGACGGAGCCCCCACCGCCATCTCCACGCTGAAGGCGCTCGCGCGCATCCTGGCCCCCGTCCGTTACAAGTTCGCCGGTGCCGTGCTGCTCGCGGCGCTCGCCGCCTTGTTCGCCGTGGCGTTGTCCGGGCTGTCCGGCTGGCTCATCATCCGGGCCAGCGAACAACCACCCATCCTGTACTTGCTCGGAGCGATCGTGGGCGTCCGGTTCTTCGGGATTGGCCGGGCGGTGCTGAGGTACTCCGAACGGCTGGTCGTCCACGACACGGTCTTTGCCGCCATGACGAGGCTCCGGGGCGCGCTCTGGGCGACTCTCAGCGCCCGGGCCCTGTCCTTGCGGCGGCTCCTGCAAGGCGGCAATGTCCTCGGTGCGGTGGTGGACGACGTCGATACGCTGCGGGACGCTCTGCCGCGCGTCGTTCTTCCCCCGCTGTCAGCACTCGCCGTCGCGGTGTCCGCAGTGGTCGCCTCGGCGCTGCTGGTTCCCGCCACCGTACCGGCGGTTGTCGGCAGCGCCGTGGTTGGGCTGGTCCTGGCTCCGGTCCTTGCCCTCGTAGCGGACCGCAACGCGGCACGCGCCGAGCAGCAACTGCGCTCGCTTGTGCTGCACGACGTTGCCGCGGCCCTCGACGCGCGCGCGGAGCTCAGCGCCAACGGCGTCGCCGGAGCAGTCCTGTCGTCCGTGACCCGGAAGGACAACGCAGCCACGGCGGCCGCACAGCGTTCCGCGTGGGCTGACGGAATCGGCCAAGGGTTGACCGTGCTTGCCTGCACACTGGGAGCCCTGGGGGCTGGGATTTTGGCAGCACCTTCAGTGCAGGCCGGAACTGTCGCTCCAGCTGTGCTGGCCGTCGTCGTCCTTGTCCAGCTCGCCCTCGCGGAGCCCTACGGGGCGCTGGTGTCCGCCGTGCGGCAGGGTCCGGCATTGGCCGCAGTGTTGCGGCGGATCGTGCAGTCCGGCGCCTTCGATACGCCGGAATCCGACTGCGGTGTGCTGACGTTGCCGGAGCGACCCGGCGGCTCTGCGGGACTACAGCTGGATCACCTCGAAGCGTCATGGCCAGGCGGCCCGTCCGTGTTCAGCGGGCTCAGCGCCGAAGCGGTCCCCGGACGCTGGCTCGCGGTCACCGGGCCCTCCGGCTCGGGGAAATCCACGCTGCTCTCCGTGCTGCTGGGCTTCCTGCCCGCATCATCCGGGAGGGCCTACGTCAGTGGGAGGGCTGCTTGGTGTCCCCAAGAGGCCCATCTTTTCGACTCCACGGTTCGCGGCAATTTGCTGCTCGCCCGCCCGGCAAGCCGCAAGCCTTCCGAAGCGGACATGTACAACGCCCTGGGCGCCGTCGGGCTTTCCCGCGTGGTGTCCGGGCTTCCCGGTGGTCTCGATAGCCGCATTGGCCCCTCGGGTTCGTTCCTGAGCGGCGGCGAACGCCAACGGCTCGCTATGGCCCGCACGCTCCTCACCGGCGCAGCTGTCCTGCTCCTGGACGAGCCGACCGCCCATCTCGACGCCGAGTCCGGACGCCTCATGATGGCGGAGCTGCGATTCGGGCTGAAGGACGTCACGGTGGTCCTGGTGACCCACAACCCGGCCGACATCGCCGGGGGAGATTCCCGGCTGGATCTCGGATCGCCGTCGGCGCTCCCGGAGCTGGTGCGAGGGAACTAGCCCGAAGTTACGTTTGTCCGAGCCGCCCGAAGATCGAGTCCACAGACTCGACGATATTGTCCACGAGTTTCCGTGCGTCGTCCTCCCTGATGAGCGGGGTCGATTGGCCTGCCCACAGGGACATCAGGCCCGGGATTCCCTGTGCCGCCGCGGCGGGCCGGAACTTGCCGGTCAGCCAGTTCTGGATCGGGAATGGGGCATGCTTGGCAGGATCGGCGAGCTCCGCGATGATCCTATTGGGGATGCCGCGAGCCAAGCGGCCGCTGAGGGCACGGGTCAGGACCGTGTGGGCGGCGCCCGGTCCGCGCATCGCGGCCAGGTGCGCCGGACTAATGGCTGACTGCCGCGTGGCCAGGAAGGCCGAACCGATCTGGACGGCGTCCGCGCCCAGCGCCAACGCGGCAGCGACTCCACGGCCATCCGAGATACCGCCTGCGGCGATGACCGGAACCGGGACGGCATCCACCACCTGGGGTACCAGGGCCATGGTCCCGACGAGCGAGTCCTCCGGGGCGCGCAGGAAGGAAACCCGGTGTCCGCCGGCCTCCATCCCCGTGGCAACGATGGCGTCAACGCCGCCGGAGGCCAGGGCCACGGCTTCGTCAACAGTGGTTGCCGTACCCGCCACCACGATGCCGTTCCTGTGGGCCTCCTCGATGACGGCCCCGGACGGAACACCGAACACGAAGCTCAGCACGGCCGGCCGGGCCTCGATGGCCGCTTGGATCTGTTCCTGCAGATCGGGCAGGTAGGCGTCCGGTTGCGCGGGTGGTTCCACGCCCACCAGCTCGAAATACGGCCGGAGGATGTCCACGTAGGCAGCGAACTGCCGGGCGTCCGGGCGCGGAGGATCTTCGCCCTCGATGGGGAGCCAAAGATTCAGCGCGAAAGGTTTCGCGGTTGCCTCCCTGAGTTCGCGGGCCGTGGCGTCAATCCGCTCCGCATCGTAGCCGTAGAGGCCGTAGGAACCCAGCCCGCCGGCCTCGCTGACCGTGGCCGCCAGCTCCACCGATGACAGTCCACCGAACGGTCCGAGGACGATGGGCAAGTCAATGTTGAAGAGGCGGGTTGCCCGCGTTTCTTTCCACGACATCTCAGCCGCCTAGCCGTCCACGTCGTGCAGGTGATGGACGACGTCGTGCAGGAAGTACTGGGCAAACGTCAGCACGGTGAACGTCGAGCCGTTGCTGCGCACCCCTGTGCGGGGCCACTCATCTTCGTGGACAGCGGCGAAGGAGTTGGCAATCTGGGTGCCCTCGGCGGCCAGCTGCGCAGCCACTTCCGCGGGGTCCGCATTGGCATAGTCGCCGTCGATCGCGGCTTTGTCCTGGTCCCAATTGGCGAAGTGGGCATCGTCCTCCCGCAGCATCAAGTTCAGGCGCTGGTCGAAGAGGCTGAAGACATCCCGCACGTGGCAGGCATACTCCAGGGGCGACCACGTGTGTTCATCCGGGCGCGCGGAGGCGTCTTCCCGGCGCAGAACGGACCGCCAACGCGGCAGCATGTTCAGGACTGTCCCCGGGACGGTGGACGGGGTCACAGTGGCGGCGTCGAAGCCGCATTCGGGACAGGGCGTCGACAGGACCCAGGTCCAGTCCTTGTCATCGGGAATGATCGGCATGGCAGTAGTCTAGGGCTCGAATTCCTGATCCGGTCACACCGCCCGTAGAGCGGCCCGTTCCAGCCCTGATCAGCCCGATCAGGAGTAAAGTTAGGTGCTGGGGAAGCCTGGAAAGTGAAACTGCCATGCTAAAGGATCTAAACGTCGCCGGCGTGCTCCCTGCCAGCGATATCGCCCGCGCACGCGACTTCTACCGCGACAAGCTCGGCCTCGAACCGGATAACCCTGAGGCCACAGACAACCTGATGTACAAGTGCGCCAACGGCACAGCCTTCCTGCTCTACGAGACGCCCAACGCCGGGACGGCGAAGAACACCCAGCTGGGATTCCAGAGCACGGACCTGGACCAGGACATGGCCGACCTCAGGGAACGCGGAGTCGTCTTCGAAGACTACGACTTCCCGGGCCTGAAGACTGAAAACGGCGTAGCCACCATGCCGAGCGGAGAACGGGGAGCCTGGTTCCTCGATTCGGAAGGAAACATCCTCAGTATCGCCACGATGTAGCCCAGCGCAGCCGGGACGTAGCCTTCAACGGTTACGTCGCGTCAATTTTCCCCGGCGTTTCCTTCTTCCCAGGCCATGCTCGCACCGATGGCATCCACGGGCTGGGAGAGGGGAACGCCGGAGCCGTCACGGCGGCCGTGTTCTTGCGGGAGGGCACGGGCAACGCCGGCGCTGGATGACGCCTTCGCCGGACCATGGCCCGCCCACCCGAGCAGGAGCGTGTCTTCACCCTTGAGGAAACGGTGCGCCCGCACGCCTCCCGTGGCCCGGCCCTTGGCCGGGTACTCCTCGAACGGGGTGATCTTCGCCGTGCCCGGAGCGGTTCCCGGCAGCGCACCGTTGCTGCCCGCAATCGTCACGACGACGGCGGCAGGGTCGTTGGCGCGCACCGTGCCGAAGTGGATGACTTCGTCTCCGTCTCCAAGCTTGATGCCCGCCATGCCGCCCGCGGTACGGCCCTGCGGCCGAACGGCAGAGGCGCTGAAACGCAGGAGCTGCGCAAGCCGGGTCACGAAGACGAGGTCGACGCCGTCGTCAGGCGCGGGCTCCACGCCCACCACGGTGTCCTTGTCCTTGAGGGCAATGATTTCCCAGTCCTCGCGGTTCAACGGGTAGTCAGGCTGGACACGCTTGACCACGCCCTGTGCCGTTCCGATGGCCAACACGGCATCCAGCGGGACGAACGCCACGAGGGTTTCGCCCTTCAGCAGGGTGATGAAGTCCTTTGCCGCGACGCCCCCGGCAAGATTGGGCAGGCCGGACATGGGCGGCAGCGCCGGCATGTCCATGACCTGTACCCGGAGCATGCGGCCCTGTGAGGTGACCGCGCCGATTTCGCCGCGCGCGGTCGTCTTGACCACGGAGCGGTAGACATCATGCTTGCTCCGCGGGCCTGCTTCGGCCAGCGGCTCCTGGTTGGAGGTCCGTGCGATCTGGCCCGAGGCGCTGAGGATTGCCCAGCAAGGGTCATCGGGGATTTCGAGCGGGAGTGCGGCGGCCTTGCCCTTGCCGGCCGGGACAGCTGCTGCGAGCGCCGCGGCGACGGTGGGGGATACTGCCTCGGACTCGAGGAGAACCGTGCGTCGCGGGGTGCCGTACTTCTCGGCCACTTCGGCCAATTCCCCGGACACCAGTCCGCGCAGGAGCACGTCGGACGCCAGGATCGCTTCGAGTTCGGCGATCTCCCGGCGCAGTTCTTCCTGCTCTTTTTCGAGTTCGATGCGCGAATACTTGGTCAGTTGGCGCAGGCGGAGTTCCAGGATGTAGTTGGCCTGGATCTCGGACAGGTCGTAGATGGACATCAGCCGTTCGCGCGCCGCCGATGCCTCGTCCGAGGAGCGGATGATCTGGATGACCTCGTCGATATCGACGATCGCGATCAAGAGGCCCTCCACCAGGTGGAGACGGTCCTTCTTCTTTCCCAGGCGGAAGGCCGTGCGACGGCGTACGACCGATATGCGGTGGCCGACGTAGACCTGCAGGAGCTGGAGCAAGCCCAAGGTCTGCGGCTGCCCATCCACCAGGGTCACATTGTTGATGCCGAAGGAGTCTTCCATCGGGGTGAAGCGGTAGAGCTGCTGCAGCACGGCGTTGGGGTTGAAGCCGTTCTTGATCTCGATCACGAGCCGTAGTCCGTGCTTGCGGTCAGTGAGGTCCATGACATCGCTGATGCCCGTCAGCTTTTTGGCGTTGACGGCATCCTTGATCTTCTCGATGACCTTTTCCGGACCCACCATGTAGGGGAGTTCGGTCACCACCAGGCCGGTGCGGCGCGCGGTCAGCTGCTCGATCTCCACCTTTGCGCGGGTCTTGAACGAACCGCGTCCCGTGGCATAGGCATCACGGATGCCGTCCAGACCAACGATCCTGCCGCCTGTGGGCAAGTCAGGGCCGGGCACGAAGCGCATGACATCTTCCAGCGTGGCGTCCGGATTGGCGATGAGGTGCCGGGCGGCCGCGATGACTTCCACGAGGTTGTGGGGAGCCATGTTGGTGGCCATGCCGACTGCAATGCCCGTGGTGCCGTTGACGAGCAAATTAGGGAAGGCCGAGGGCAGGACGTCCGGCTGGGTCAGCTGGTTGTCGTAGTTGGGGACGAAGTCCACCACGTCTTCGTCGAGGTTCTCGGTCATCGTCATCGCAGCCGCGGCGAGCCGGGCTTCCGTGTAACGCGGTGCTGCCGGGCCGTCGTCGAGCGAACCGAAGTTGCCGTGCCCGTCAATCAGGGGCAGGCGCAGCGAGAAGTCCTGTGCCATGCGCACCATGGCGTCATAGATGGCGGTATCACCGTGGGGGTGCAGCTTTCCCATGACTTCGCCCACCACGCGGGCGCTCTTCACATGCCCGCGGTCCGGGCGCAGGCCCATGTCGCTCATCATGTACAGGATGCGTCGCTGGACGGGTTTGAGGCCGTCGCGCGCATCGGGGAGAGCGCGCGAATAGATCACCGAATACGCGTACTCCAGGAAGGAGCCTTCCATCTCGGAAGTGACGTCGATATCGATGATGTTCTCGGTGAAGTCCCCGTCGACGGCGGCCGAGGCCGCGTTTGCGCGGGAGGGACTTTGGCTGCGTGCCATGGAGTCGGTGGATCCTTAAACGTGTACTGCGGAAGACTTAGCTAGGCTAAGCCTATGGTGGATCAGCCCGGCGCCGGCGTATATCCGGAATATTGGGAGGCCGATGTCGTGCTTCGCGACGGCGGAACAGCCCACTTGAGACCTATTTCACCCGGGGATGCTGACGCCCTCCAGGCTTTCCACGCCGCGCAGTCCGAGACTTCGATTTACATGCGGTTCTTCTCTTTCAAGCCGAGACTCTCCAGCAAGGAACTACACCGCTTCACCGAAGTGGACCACAAGGACCGGGTGGCGTTCGTCATCACTATCGGCGGAGAGATCGTGGGCGTCGGCCGCTACGACCGGCTCGAGGACCCCACGGAGGCCGAAGTGGCCTTCAATATTTCCGATGCCCAGCAGGGCCGGGGGATCGGTTCCATCCTGCTCGAACACTTGGCCGCGGCTGCCCGGGAGAACGGCATCCGCCGCTTCACGGCCGAGGTCCTGCCGGAGAACCGCAAAATGCTCCGGGTCTTTGCAGATGCCGGCTACGAGCTCGCGCGCAAATTCGACGACGGCGTCGTGAGTGTTGAATTCAACATCGACCCCACCGAAAAGTCCTTGGCCGTCATGGAATCGCGGGAACACCGCGCGGAGGCCCGCAGCGTACGGGACTTGCTGGCGCCGTCGTCGATCGCGGTGGTGGGCGCCAGCCGCCGGTGGGGGACCGTAGGGCACCAGTTTCTTGAGCACATCCTGGACGGTGGCTTCACCGGCGCGGTCTATGCGGTCAACCCCGAGGCATTCGAGGTGGCCGGCATGAAGTCCTTCGCCCGGATCGCCGACGTCCCCGGGCCGGTGCAGCTCGCCATCATCGCGGTTCCCTACGAGGAAGTGCCGAAAGTCGTGGATGAGTGCGGGGCGGCCGGTGTCAAGGGCCTGGTGGTCGCCACAGCCGGCTACGCGGACGACGGCGAGCGGGGGCTGCGGAAGCAGCGCGAGCTGGTGCGCCAGGCCAGGTCCTATGGGATGCGCGTGATAGGCCCCGAGTCGTTGGGGATCGTGAACACGAATCCGGAGGTTTCGCTCAACGCGTCGATGGCCCCGAGCCTTCCGCGACGCGGGGGATTGGGGCTGTTTTCGCAGTCCGCGGCCATCGGGGTGTCCGTCTACGCTGCGGCGAGCCGCAGGGGCCTGGGCCTTTCCTCGTTCCTGTCCGCCGGCAACCGCGCCGATATCTCCGGAAACGACGTCATGCAGTTCTGGGAAGACGATCCCGATACCGTCGCCGTCGGGCTCTACCTGGAGTCAATCGGCAATCCCCGCAAGTTCTCCCGACTCGCCCGCCGCTTGTCGCGCAGCAAACCGGTCATCGTTGCCAAATCGGATGTCACCGGGCTGCGCCTTCCGCCGGGGCATGTCGTCAGGACCACGCTGGCCCCTGTGGCGGCCCTGGACGCGATGATGCGCCAAGCCGGCGTCATCGCCGTCGAAACCATCGAACAGCTCATGGATGTGGCGCAAATCGTTTCCAGCCAGCCCTTGCCCAAGGGCCCGGCGCTCGCCGTCTACAGCAATTCCGCGGCCTTCGGGAAGGTCGTGGCGGACAATGCGGCGCCCCAGGGACTCGTCGTCGACAGGATCGTCACCGACGTGGACCTGGACGCGGGGATGTCCGCATCGCGGGAAGGGCTGCGGCGCAGCCTCCGGAAGAACCTCGCCGACGATTCCGTGCATGCGGTGGTGGCGGCCATGGTGCCGTCCCGCAGCCTCACAATGGAAGCGATCGCAGGAGTGCTCGCCGAATGCGCGGCAGAGGCCGGCAAGCCCGTCGTGGCTGCTTTCACCGGGATCCTCGACACTTCCGTGCAGCTGGATGGGTTGCTCGCCCCAAACGGGGAGTCCGGACCCGCACTTCCTTGCTACTCCAGCGCGGGCAGCGCGGTGGCGGCCTTGGCGGCCGTGGTCCGTTACGCGAAGTGGCTGGACCGGGACCAAGGCATGTTCACCGAGCCTCCTGGTTGCGACCGCGAGGGTACCCGCGAACACATCGAGCGGCTCCTGTCTTCCGTCCCGGGCGAGCAATTGGTACGGCTCGACGACGGCGAAGCGGCCGCGCTGCTGTCCCGCTACGGCATCCCGGTGGTGCCCTCAGCTGTGTTCGAGAGCGACGACGAAGCGGTAGCCGCTGCCGAAAGACTCGGCTGGCCGGTGGTACTCAAGACGACGGATCCCGCCCTCCGGCACCGCCTGGACCTGGGAGGCGTGCGGCTGGACATCGAGGATCCAGACTCGCTGCGGCGCAACATCGCGCAGATGCGTCGCGCCCTCGAACCCTACGGTTCAGCGGCGATAGAGGTGCAGGCCATGGTTTCCGTGGGACAGGCCTGCACGTTCCGGGCCATCGAGGATCCGCTCTTGGGGCCCGTGGTCTCTTTTGGTTTGGCGGGAGATGCCGTGAACCTCCTGGACGATTGGGCGCACCGCGTGCCCCCCCTGTCCTCCACCGATCTCCACGACTTCATCAGGGCGCCCCGGGCTTCCCTGAAACTGTTTGGCTACCAAGGGCTGCCTGCGGTGGACGTGGCGGCCCTCGAAGGCCTGGGAGCACGGCTGGTCCGACTCAAGGACGAACACCCGGGGATTGCCCTGGTGGAGTTCAATCCCGTCCTGGCCGGGACCCGGGGCGTCAAAATCCTTGCCGCCGAAGTCTGGATTGGCAACGCCGCACAGCGCACGGACAGTGCCCGCCGTGCGATGCTCGGCTGAGCTGGCAGTTGCCCGTCGGAAGGCCGGACGGTTATGAAGTCCCCAGCCGATCTGTGAAAATGGGGGAATGAGCTCGAAGTCCCCGACGCCTCCGTCCGGTCCGGCTACCACCGGGCACCATGCAGCACACAACCACAGCTCGCAGGGGCAGAGCCTGGACCAAGCACTTCAACGGGCGGGTTTCTATCCTGTCCTTGTTGCCGATGTTGTGGCCGACGCCTTGGACGGGCGCGACTGCCTTTCGCACCTGGTGCATTTGGAAACGCATTTCGACCGTGCCGAGGTCCGGCGGCACATCACGGTCCTGGTCCTCACCGAGGACATGCTGGTGATCACCCACGTCGACGACCAGCAGCTTGACGAAGCCGGCGAGCAGATCGTCGCCCAGATTTCGACCGAGTCCGTGCCCGTGGCGCAAATCCGCTCGGTGGTCCTGAGCTACATGTATGCGCAGCCGCAGAACTACACTCCAAGCGACCCCGTCAGGGAACTGACCCTGTCCATTGCCTGGTCAGGAGGCCAGCGCCTGGATGTGGGACCCGCGAGCTGCGGCGATCCCCAGTGCGAAGCCGACCATGGTTACACGGGCACCATCTCGCAGGAGGACATCGTGCTGCGGATCAGCTCCGAGGCCGACGGACCCAGGGCTGTCCAGGACGCGAAGGTCTTCGCCCGCGCGTTGCGGGCTGTGAACACAGGCGCTCCCGGGCCCTCGGTCCACCCCGGTACCATCTCCGCTCCGCGACTGCGCTCGGGCGTCTTCGGCAACAGGCTGAGCCGAGGGCACCAGCGCTGATGGCGACGTCGGAACCCGTCGCCCAGGAAACCGTCCGCGTTTCCAGCGCCGTCCCTGAGCTTCCCGGCGCGCCCCTGTATGGCAGCAAGTCGATCGCCGAGGTCTTCACCAGCGCCGCGGCGAGCATGGGCCTGCCCGGCTTTGAAAACAAGCTTCACTTGCCTTCAACGCAACGCGTGTGCGTTGTTCTCGCTGATGGCCTGGGGCGCAATCTCCTGAAGCAGAAGGCCGCCCATACTCCGTTTCTGAGGTCAATTGCGAACTCGGGACAGGGGGCCGTCCCGGTGTGGCTTGATTCGGCTTTTCCTTCCACCACGGCATCGTCCTTGGCCAGCCTTGGAACCGGCCGCACGCCCGGTGAACACGGCATGGTGGGCTATGACGTCCTGGATCCTGACCAGGACAAGGTAGTCAACCTGCTCGGCAATTGGGACGCTGGAGTCGATCCCCTGCGCTGGCAGCCGTTCCCGACAATTTTCGAACGCGTGGCTGCTGACGCCGACGTCGTCACAGTGAGCCTGCCCCAGTTCGGCGCGTCGCCGATGACCCGTGCGGCGCTCCGGGGAAGCCGGTTCGTGGGCGGCACCTCGCTCCACGCCCGGACCGCAGCGGCGGGTGAGGAGATGGCCGCGGGAACCGCCTCGCTCATGTACTTCTACGTCAACGAGCTGGACAAAGCCGGGCACCGCTACGGCTGCGAGTCCGATCGCTGGGAGCACCAGCTTGAAGAAATCGATTCAACGGTCAAAAGGCTCTCTGCCTCATTGCCCGCCGGGACAACCATCCTGCTCACCGGCGACCATGGAATGCTCGACGTTCCCGAGTCGCAGCGCATCGACTACTCCGCCGATCCTGCCCTTATCGCCGGGGTCCGGCACACGGCAGGGGAGCCGCGCATGGTCCACCTGTACCTCGAGCCCGACGCCGGAGAGCATCACCGGAAAGCCCTGTTGGATGCCTGGCGCGCCCGCTTCGGCGACCGGATCTGGGCCTTCACCCGCGAGCAGGCCCTTGACGCCGGACTCTTCGGTGTTTTCCGACCGGAGGTTTCCCCCCGGATCGGGGACGTCATGATCGCCGCCCGGGACACTTTGGCGCTCTATGACGTCCGCCGCGTCCGTCCGACTGCCTTAGAGGTAGTGGGGCAGCATGGTTCGCTGACCAGGGCCGAGCGCGAAGTTCCGCTGCTTTGTTTCCAAGCCGGAGGTCCCAAGGGCCGCCGTGGCTGAGCTTATCTTCTTCTCGGGGACCATGGACTGCGGCAAGTCCACCCTTGCTTTGCAGATGGACTACAACCACCGTGCACGCGGCCGGGGCGGTGTCCGCTTCAGTTGCAACGACCGCGCCGGCGGTTCCGTCATCTCCAGCCGGCTCGGGCTCCAGACGGACGCCGTCGAAGTCGTTGACACCACCGATTTCTGGGACGAAGTGGTCCGGCGCCGGACCACGGGCCTAAAAGTGGACTACCTGATCTGTGACGAAGCCCAGTTCTACTCGCCAGGGCAAGTGGAACAGCTGGCGCGCGTGGTTGATGAGATGGGCGTAGACGTGTTCGCCTTCGGAATCACATCGGACTTCCGCACGCGGCTGTTCCCCGGATCCCAGCGTTTCGTAGAGCTCGCGGACAGGGTCCAGGTCCTGCAGGTCGAAGCGCTCTGTTGGTGCGGACGCCGGGCAACACACAATGCGCGGACCGTGGACGGCATCATGGTGGTCGAAGGCGAGCAGGTCGTAGTGGGAGACGTTGCCAGGGAGGCCGGCCAGGCGGAGGCTATCCCGGAGCAAGTCGACGTGTCGCACCCGGTCGTCGGATACGAGACCCTATGCCGCAGGCACTACATGCGCAGGGTCACGGCCCACGGAGCCAACCTGATGGCGAGCCGGGATCAGTTGCTGCCGTTCGACGTCGACGCTTGCCTTTGGCACGGCGTCAGCTGAAGCCGCAACGAACTGAAAGCCGCCTAGTCTCCGCGCGTCCCGAAGACGATTTCATCCCAGCTGGGAATACTGGAGCGCTTGGGCCGTGACGGCTGGCGTTCGGCCGCCCCCGCGTCGGAAGCTTCCTCATCTTTCTGCCCGTCACGGCTGGCCCGCGGCTCTTCGCGTTCCCTCCGGGGAGCCCCGCCGAGCAGTTCGTCCAAGCCCGCCCGCGGTGACGCTGCCCCAGGGGTTCGTCCCTCGTCCTGCCCGGTCTGCCCGTCGTCGTCGTTCCTGCCGCGCAGCATGGTCACGGGGCGCAGGGCGCCGGGGATCACCGTGATTTCCCGGGTATCCGTGCTGACGCCGTCGTGAAGATGGAGGGAGTCGTCGTCCTTGTCCTCATGCTTCGGGGCGAGGCTCAGCCGCGACAGCATGGATGCACGCGCGTCACGGCGGCTGGGGGCGGGTTCGGCTTCAAGCTGCTCGTCCGTGTCTGGGTCGGCCGGCTCGTTGTCAGCTGTTTCGCTGTCCGCAAGTCCGTCTTCGACATCGCCCGGCCGCGGATGCGCAGCCGGGACGCCGCTGCTTAGAAGCAGCGCCAAAGCGTCGTCGCTGTCTTCGTCAAGTCCCAGCCTCTGTCCGCGACGTGAGCGCAGCATGTCAAGGAGCCCATCGGCTTCCTTGGTGGCAGCGGCTGCGGCCGCACGGGCGGCGGTCCCGGCGTCGGCCTCAAAGTCAAAGGGCCGGTCGGAGACGGCCGCGAGTCGCCGGGCCGGTACAGGCCCATCGAGGGGTTCGAGTTCGCTGAGCTGCTGGGCCCAGCGGTTGGCATTCTGGATGGATTTGCGGGCGGGATGGAAGGTCCACATGGCAGGTGGCTCTTCGCCGATGCTTTCCAGGCTGGCCGGCTTGGTTTCGAAGCGCGCGACGACGGTCCACGTGCCATCGATCCGGCGCCAGGAATCCCATTCCACAGTAGAGGAATCGATCCCGTGGGCCCTGAGCCGGTGTGCAACCATTTCGCCCAGGCTCGCGGGTTCGTCGCCGAACGCCGCGCGGTAGGTGTCCTGACCGGGGGCCGGGGCAGCGACTTCGACTTTGCGGGCTTGCTGGGCGATGTACTCGCGCTCGGCAAGTACCGGACCCTCATAACGTTGCACGTTGGCGAGCGGCAGCCCTGACAGCTCCGCCACCTCAGAGGCCGTAGCGCCGCTGCGGATGCGCGACTGAATGTCACGCGGGGACATGGCGACGGGCGTGATGGAAGCACGTGCGGCCACCTGGGCAGGTGTCCGGCTCGCTGCAACCCGCAACGCCTCATCAATCGGAAGCTGGAACATCTCGCCGCCGGTACCGCTCAACAGAAGATGTCCGCCGTCGTCGTGGACGCCAACCAGCCGTAGATCCCGCATAAAATCCTCCACCATGGCCTATCTGACATTCGAAACTCTGCCACCCGGTACGGCCTTTTCCTACTAGGACAAAGGGCGCGCCGCGATATTCCGCGATTTCCCGCGTTCCCTGCGACGGCGATCGGAACCGGGGTATGGACATTCGAGTCTTCCGGGAGGACAATCTGCCCGATATCGGGCACAAAAATGCGGCCCGCTGCGTTACATCCTTAGACCGGAGCAGGTTCCGGTCGACCGGACCGCAAGCCCTGCGTGACGTACAAGGGAGAACGAAGAAGGGACCATGGCAACGGACTACGATGCCCCTCGGAAGACCGAAGAAGACACCGAGGACTCGATCGAGGAACTCAAGTCGCATCGCACCGAGAAACAGTCATCATCGGCTGTTGACATCGATGAGACTGACCTTGCGGACGCCTACGAGCTCCCCGGGGCGGACTTGTCTGGCGAAGAGCTGCTGGTCCGCGTCCTGCCTCCGCAGCCGGACGAATTTACTTGCTTCAATTGCTTCCTCGTCAAACACCGGTCCCAGATTGCGCGGGAGAAGGACGGGCACCTTTACTGCAAGGAATGCGAAAGCTAGCCTCGGGAGGCCTGCTTGGACAGCGCTGCCAGAAGTTCTTCGGGGCGGCGCGTGGACGTGAGCCAGTACGGGGTGCGGTCCGCCGGGTCGGTGATTTCAATGCGCACCACGGGATCTATCCAGCCGCGGAGGCAAAGGAACGCGAGTCCGTGGAGGCGGGTTCCGCGCTCCGCGGTGGCCTCGTCCTTGCGGTAAGCGGTGACGGCGCCGACAAACTCGCGCTGGATGGTGGCGCGTCCCACCTGGACGGTGTCCCGGTCCACCACGATCGCTGGAGTGGACAACACCAGCATGGTGGTCATAATCGCGAAGAGGACCAGTGCGGCGATAATCCCCGCGGTGATGCTGATCGGTGCAAACATCAGGATGCCCGCGGCGGACAAGCCGACCACCACAATCCAGATCCAGGGGGAAGGCCAGAGCTTTTCCGTGAACAGGACGCCCGTTCCACTCGAGGAATGGTGCGGCACGGGTACGGAAGCAGTCGATTCAGGCATGCCACCAGCTTATCGGGACTGTGACCCCGGGAATTAACGCTCCCTGGCCCTGTGACTGGCCTGTGACCGACGTGCGACCGACATGCGGCCGCAACCGGGGAAGCTGTCCGTGGGCGATAGAATATGTGACTGTGAGCCACGAGACAGCAGTAGCCAACCCAGCAGACACCTCCGCCGAATACGGTGCGCCGACCCTTCAGGTCCAACTGAAAATGCTCGACGCCGGTTTGGAAGCACCGTCATACGCCCACCCTGGCGACGCCGGCGCTGACTTGCGGGCCCGTGCGGACGTATCGCTCGCTCCGGGAGAGCGGAAGCTTGTTCCCACGGGCGTCTCGATCGCGCTGCCGAACGGCTTTGTCGCACTGATCCACCCCCGATCAGGGCTGGCAACCAAGCATGGACTCACCGTGGTCAACGCTCCCGGGACAGTTGATGCCGGCTACCGAGGTGAAATTTCCGTGACGCTTTTGAATACCGACCAAAACCACGCAATCGAACTCAAGCGCGGCGATAGAATTGCTCAAATGGTGATCCAGCGCGTCGAGTATGCGCAGTTCGTTTCCGTGGAGGAGTTGTCCGACACCTCGCGCGGCGCCGGCGGCTTTGGATCTACCGGAGGCTTCGCGCCGGCCGTGAGCTAGCAACAACCCTCGACAATCGGCGCTGCATGGAGCTGATTGCCATGCTGCCCGCGAGTTGACGGGCAGTCTGCGGTTTACTGGGGGATAGACCACTACTAAGGAGACAACCCGATGCTTTTTGGGCGCGGAAAGAAGTCCAAGGCTGAGCAGCCGAAAGACAACGGTACTGAGCAGGCCAATGCCGCGACGACGCGGCAGGACTCCGGCCCGGTAGCCGGCGGAGCCGCCAAGGGCGACTTCCGCTTGTCCAAGGGGCCATTGGATGCCAGCGAAATTGATAGCCAGGACGGCTATGTGGATCTTGGCGCCCTGCTGATCGAGCCTTCCGAAGGCCTTCAATTGCGCCTCGAAGTAGAAGAGGCAACCCAGCGGGTAGTGGCGGTCACCATGGACCTGGACGGCTCGAGCCTCCAGCTCCAGGCGTTTGCCGCTCCACGTTCCGAAGGGCTCTGGGACGAGATCCGCGAGCAAATCGGCCAGTCCGTGTCCAGCCAAGGAGGCGAAGTCGAGGAGATCGTCGGCACCTTCGGCACCGAACTCGTCGCCAAGCTTCCTGCCGAATCCGCCGACGGCGGACGTGGCTTCCGGGCTGCCCGGTTCATGGGAGTCGATGGACCCCGCTGGTTCCTTCGTGGCGTCATCGGGGGCAACGCCGCATTGGATAAGAAGGCGGCCGAAGGACTGGAGAACCTCTTCCGCAAGGTTGTGGTCATTCGCGGAGACAACCCCATGCCGCCCCGTGAGCTGCTTCAGCTGAAGCTGCCCAAGGACGCTGTAGCCTCCGGGCAGCACGAGGCTCCCCACGAAGCGCCAGAGCTTCAGCAACCCGAGCGCGGCCCGGAGATCACCCAGATTGGCTGATAAAGCGGCGCGTCCCGCTGCCGCCCATGGCGGTCCGGCGTCCGTGCCCCTCACTGAACTCCCCGTCCGGGGACGGGTCGACTGCACGGGATTCATCGAGTCGGTGACCTACCAGCCCGCCAACGAACAAGCGCACTTCTCGGCGATCGTCGTCGACCGGATTGCGCACAGGGGCGACACAGGTCCGTTGACCCGACTCCGCGTCATCTGGCTCGGGCGCCGCAAAGTGCCCGGTATCGAACCTGGGACTGTCCTGCGGCTCGAAGGCATGGTCACGCCGCGGGACGGGATGCCCACCATGTTCAATCCGCGCTATGAAATCCTCTCCCGGCAGGAGCACCAATGAGCGTCGCCAACGGATCCGGCCCCCACGAAAAACCAGCGCAGGAAAATCCCGGCTCGGAGGAGTCCCTGCAGGGCACACAGGGGCCGAGCATCGCGGACATCGCCGCCGGGTACGCCGAAAAGGCCGGACTCCAACGCAACAGCCACGGGCACGTGGACATCCTCAAATCCGCCGGGGGTGTTCAGGGGATAGCCGAGAGCACCGTGCCCGGCCTCGTCTTCCTGATCGCTTTCATGGTCACACGCGACCTTCCGGCGTCCCTGATTGCCTCCCTCGCGGCTGCAGCCGTCTTCACCGTGGTCCGGCTGGTCCAGCGGCGCCCGCTGACCCAGGCGCTTGCCGGGATCGCCGGCGTCGCCATCTCCGCTTGGCTCGCGAACACCACTGGCAAGGCCGAGGATTTCTACGTTCTGGGTTTCTACACGAATATCGCCTACATCGTGGGAATGGTGCTGTCGATCCTGCTCAAGTGGCCCATCGCCGGCCTGCTGTTCGGATTCGTCCGCAACGAGGGCTTCGAATGGCGGAAGAACCCGGAGCGCCTGCGGGCATACGCCATCGGCACGTGGGTGGTCATTGCCGTGCTGGCACTGCGTCTTGTGGTCCAGGTTCCGCTGTATTTCATGGGCGAACCGGGTCTGGCCGCCCTCGCCACCATGAGGCTGATCATGGGGGCTCCGCTATACATCCTGGGTCTCTGGATTGCCTGGCTCCTGACCCGGCCGCTGCCGGGCCAGAAGCCGAACCGCGATCCTCAGCCGTCGAAACCGTCGTCGTCGGACTGATCCGAAAACTCTTCCTCGACGTCAGCTGAACCGTGGTCCGCGGCGCTCGGGGACAGCAAGGCCCTGAGGCCGTCTTCGGCCACAATGGTCGTGACGAAGAACAGTTCGTCGCCGCCGTCGATCACGTCGTCGCGGCTCGGCGTGATGGGAGCATGGTCCCGGAGGATCGCCACCAGGGTGGCGTCGTCGGGCCATTCGATGCCGCCCACGGTGCTGCCGATGATGTGCGAGTCGTGGGGAACCGTGAATTCGACCAGCGAGGACACACCGGTCTGCAAGGTCAGCAAGCGGACGAGGTCACCGATTTCCACGGCCTCCTCGACGAGCGCCGTCATGAGCTGCGGGGTATTGACTGCGACGTCGACGCCCCAGGAATCGTTGAACATCCAGTCGTTCTTGGGATTGTTGACCCGTCCCACCGTGCGGCCCACGCCGAATTCGGTCTTGGCCAGCAAGGACACCACAAGGTTGACTTTGTCGTCGCCGGTCGCGGACACGACGACGTCGGCCCCTTCCAGTTTCGCTTCCTGCAGCGTGCTCAATTCGCACGCATCGCCCACCAGCCAGCGCGCGCCCCGGAGGCCGCTGCGCCCGATGACCTCGGGCTTGAGGTCGATCAGCATGATCTCGTGTTTGTGGGCAAGCAATTCACGCGCGATGGATGAACCGACGCTGCCTGCGCCGACAATAACGACTTTCACTCATACTCCTTGACGGGTGCGCTGGAAAGGATGCGCGCCACCTCGGCGCTGCGGTCCAGGTTTAACATGGCGTGCACTGTGTCGCCCTCCTGGTACGCCGTTCCGGCCTGGGGCAGGACGCCTTCGCCAAAACGGGTAAGGAATGCGACACGGATTCCGGACGCTGCTTCGATGGCGGTCAAGGGGTGCCCGATCCAGCCTTGGTCAAGGTCCACTTCGGACAAAACCAGCCGGCCGGAGGGTTCACGGTAGTCTCCTGCCAAGTGCTGCTCGGGCAGGATCCGGCGCAGGACCTGGTCCGCGCTCCAACGCACGGCGGCCACTGTGGGGATGCCAAGGCGCTGGTAGATTTCGGCGCGGCCGGGATCGTAGATGCGGGCAACAACATGCGAAACATGGAAAGTCTCACGGGCTACCCGGGTAGCGAGGATATTCGAATTGTCACCGCTGGAGACGGCGGCGAAGGCGTACGCCTCCTCGCAACCTGCCTGCTTGAGGGTGTCCCGGTCGAAGCCGACGCCCGTGACTTTCCTGCCGGTGAATCCGCTGCGCAAGCGGCGGAAGGCACGGTCGTCCTGGTCGATGATTGCCACCGAATGGCCGGCGTCTTCCAAGGTGTGCGCCAAAGTTGCGCCAACTCGTCCGCAACCCATGATCACAAAGTGAGCCACGGTTTCTCCTTCACTCTTATGCTTGCCGCTCGCTAAGACTCTACCGGGGCAAGTCGCGGAAGCCAGTCCGCCGTCATGACATCGCGTTCGATTCAGAGTAGCTTTGCGGAGTGCTGACAATTCTCAACGCCGCGAAGCGGGTGTTGGTGGGGCGGCCGTTCCGGAACGACCGCCTGGCCCACACCCTGCTTCCCAAGCGCATTGCGCTGCCGATTTTCGCTTCGGATGCCCTGTCCTCCGTGGCGTACGCCCCAGACGAAATCCTGCTGACCCTGGCCCTCGCGGGCGTGAGCGCCGTGGCCATTTCGCCGCTCGTAGGCCTCGCGGTCATGGTGGTCTTGCTCACGGTTGTTGCCTCGTACCGGCAGAACGTCCACGCCTACCCTTCAGGTGGCGGCGACTACGAAATCGCCAACGTCAATCTGGGGAAGTTCGCGGGCCTGACGGTCGCTGCCGCTTTGTTGGTGGACTACGTACTCACCGTCGCCGTGTCGATGTCCTCCGCGGCGGCGTACCTGACCACGGCGATCCCCTCGCTGCATGGGCAGCAGGCGCTCATCGCCACAGTCGGCGTCGTTGTCCTGGCACTCGTGAACCTGCGCGGAATCAAGGAAGCGGGCAGTGTCTTCGCGGTTCCCACCTACATCTTCATGTTCTCCATCCTGGGCATGACGGCTGTCGGTATCTTCCAGGCGGCCACAGGCCAACTCGGCCAGGCTCCCTCGGCAGCCTTCACGATCGTCCCGCAAGAGGGATTCGACCAGGGACTCGTGGGCCTGGCAGGGGCGTTCCTGCTCCTCAGGGCGTTCTCCTCCGGCGCAGCCGCCCTGACCGGTGTGGAGGCCATCAGCAACGGCGTGCCGAACTTCAAGAAGCCCAAAAGCAAGAACGCGGCCACCACGCTGATGCTGCTCGGAGTCATCGCCTCGGCCATGCTCGCCGGCATCATCTACCTTGCCAATGCCACCAAGGTCCACATCGTGCTGGATCCGGCCAAGGAATTCCTCCTGCATGGCCAACCGCTCCCGGACGACTACATCCAGAACCCCGCCATCAGCCAGATTGCACAGACGATCTTCGGCCCCGGGTCCATCCCGTTCTACGTTGTTGTCGCCGCCACAGGCGTCATCCTCGTCTTCGCCTCCAACACGGCATTCAACGGATTCCCGGTCCTGGGGTCGATCCTCGCCCAGGACGGCTACCTTCCCCGCCAGCTTCGGACCCGCGGAGACCGCCTGGCCTTCAGCAACGGCGTCCTCGCCCTTGCTGCCGGGGCCTTGGTCCTCATCATTTCCTTCAACGCCGATGTCACCAAGCTCATCCAGCTATACATCGTCGGTGTCTTCATTTCCTTCACAATGAGCCAGCTGGGCATGGTGCGTCACTGGGGCAGGGAACTCAAACTTGCGCAGGACAAGGCCGTCCGCCTCAGGATCGTGAAGTCCCGCACCATCAACGGGCTCGGCTTCGCCATGACGGCGCTGGTGCTGACCATCGTGCTGATCACAAAGTTCGAGCAGGGCGCCTGGATCGCCCTTCTGGCGATGTTCGTCCTGTTCCTCATCATGTGGAGCATCCGCGCCCATTACGACAATGTGGCCAAGGAACTTGCCGTTGACGAGGATTCTTCCCCGCGTGCATTGCCTACCCGGGTCCATGCCGTGCTGTTGGTGTCCCACGTCCGCAAACCGGTGCTGCGCGCCCTCGCCTACGCCCGGGCATCGAGGCCGTCCCGGCTGGACGCGATCATCGTCGACATCGACCATGAGGAAACGGCGCACACTGTCGAGGCCTGGGACAAGCTGGACATCCCGGTCCCGTTGACTGTCTTGGCGAGCCCGTACAGGGAAACCGTCACGCCTATCCTGGACTACGTCAAGAACATGCGCCGCGATTCCCCGCGCGACCTGATCGTCGTCTACATCCCGGAGTACGTCGTCGGGAAGTGGTGGGAACAGCTCGTCCACAACCAGACCGCCTTGCGCATCAAGGCCCGGCTCCACTTTGAGCCCGGCGTCATGGTGGCCAGCGTCCCATGGCAATTGAAGTCCTCCGAAGAAGCAAAGGCATTGCAGGATACCTGATGACCCACCCCAGCAACACCGAATCCAGCTCGCCCACGGCCCAGGACGGAGCTGCCACGGAGCTGGTGGTGGACGTCGGCCCCATCGCCCATGGCGGCCACTTTGTCGCACGGCACGAAGGCCGGGTCATTTTTGTCCGGCACGGCATCCCGGGGGAGAAGGTCCGGGTCAGGCTGACCGACTCGGGGGAGTCTTCGCGGTTCTGGCGTGCCGACGTCGTCGATGTCTTGGAAGCATCAGATGACCGGACACGCCATTTCTGGCCGCTCGCCGACTCACTTGCCGCTTGGCGCAAGGGCGGTCCGCCCGTGGGCGGCGCCGAGCTCGGGCACGTAACACTGGAACGGCAGCGTCTTCTCAAAGCCGAAGTCCTCGCCGAGCAGCTCAAGCGGCTCGCCGGGCTCGAACTCAATGTCGAAGTCGAGCCGGCCGCCGCCGGCGACCCGCGCTCCAACAGCGTCGCAGGTTCCGACGGCGAGACAGGGCTCGGCTGGCGGACCCGTGCCAGCTTCGCCGTCACCCCCGGTGGCCGTCTGGGGATGCACGCCCACCGCTCCGACGTCGTGATTCCGGTTCACGAGATGCCCTTGGCGCTGCCCGGCATCAACGATTTGCGGCTCTGGGACATCGATCTGCGGGGGATTTCGCGGGTCGAAGTGGCCGCGCCTGCCAACGGATCACGTCCGCTCGTCCTTCTCGCCCCGGAAGCGGGTACCGACGCCCGGCGCCTCAACCGGATCCTGGGCCAGCTCCCGCATGAGGTCTCAGTGGCAAGCTTCGACCCCGTCGGCGGAGACGTCCTGCAGCTTCGCGGCAGGACGTGGGTCCAGGAATCGGCTGCCGGTCACCAATACCGCGTGACGGGAGAAGGGTTCTGGCAGATCCATAAGGATGCGCCCGCGACCCTGGTGGGGGCAGTGACGCGATTCCTGCACGACGGCGGTTACCTCCTTCCAGGATCGGCCGTCGCCGATCTTTACGCGGGAGCCGGATTGTTTACGGCGCCCTTGGCGGATGCCGTGGGGATCACCGGTTCGGTATTGTCCGTCGAAGGATCGCCCGGGACCAGCCGGGATGCCCGCAAGAATCTGCACGGCGAGACCCAGGTGGAAATAGTCCAGGGCAGGGTGGAACGTGTCCTCCGGCAGCGTCTGCGAAGCTTCGATGCTTTGGTGATCGACCCGCCGCGGGCCGGTGCGGGCAAAGCGGTGGTCAGCCAGCTCATCGAGTCGGGGCCGCGGGCAATCGCCTATGTGTCGTGTGATCCGGCGTCCTTCGCGCGTGATCTGGGGTACTTCCGGAACGGCGGATGGCGTCTTGAATCCCTCCGGGCCTTCGACCTGTATCCGCACACACATCACCTTGAGACCGTTGCGTTGCTGGTGCCGGCGGCGTAGCCGCCACTACGATGGTGGAGAAGTCCTACGTCGCGCTTCACTTCTCCAGCCGGCCGCACGATGCTCAGATTAGGCTTGCCTAACTAGCTAGCGGTCAACCACGCGACAAAGATGAAAGCTGTTGCGAGAGGAGTCCTGCCATGAGCACTGTGGACAGCTTCGGTTCCAAAGGCGTACTGAATGTAGCCGGCACCGATTATGAAATTTTCCGGTTGAACTCCGTTGAGGGCGCAGACCGCCTTCCGTTCAGCCTTAAGGTATTGCTTGAAAACCTCCTGCGGACGGAAGATGGCGCCAATATCACGGCCGACCACGTCCGCGCCCTGGCTGGCTGGGATCCAAATGCCCAGCCGGACACCGAGATCCAGTTCACCCCGGCCCGGGTCATCATGCAGGACTTCACCGGGGTTCCCTGCGTGGTTGACCTTGCCACCATGCGTGAAGCCATCAAGGACCTCGGCGGCGACCCCAAGCGCGTCAACCCGCTGGCTCCAGCTGAGATGGTCATCGACCACTCCGTGCAGATCGACGCCTTCGGCAACTCCGGCGCCCTTGAGCGCAACATGGAGATCGAATACCAGCGCAACGGCGAGCGTTACCAGTTCCTGCGCTGGGGCCAGACTGCTTTCGACGACTTCAAGGTTGTTCCCCCGGGAACCGGCATCGTCCACCAGGTCAACATCGAATACCTGGCACGCACCGTCATGACCCGCGAAGTTGACGGCGTCCTGCGCGCCTACCCTGACACCTGCGTCGGTACGGACTCCCACACCACCATGGTCAACGGACTGGGCGTACTGGGCTGGGGCGTGGGCGGCATCGAAGCCGAGGCTGCGATGCTGGGCCAGCCCGTCTCCATGCTCATCCCGCGCGTCGTCGGCTTCAAGCTCACGGGTTCCATCCCCGCGGGCGCTACCGCCACGGACGTCGTCCTGACCATCACCGAGCAGTTGCGCAACCACGGTGTGGTCGGCAAGTTCGTGGAGTTCTACGGCGAAGGCGTTGCGGCTGTGCCGCTGGCCAACCGCGCCACCATCGGCAACATGAGCCCGGAGTTCGGTTCCACGGCAGCGATGTTCCCGATCGACGACGTCACGCTCGACTACCTGCGCCTCACCGGCCGCTCCGATCAGAACGTCGCCTTGGTCGAGGCCTACGCTAAGGAACAGGGCCTCTGGCACGATCCCTCGCACGAGATCAAGTTCTCCGAGTACCTCGAGCTCGACCTGTCCACGGTTGTTCCCTCCATCTCGGGTCCGAAGCGTCCTCAGGACCGGATCATCCTCACGGAGTCCAAGGCCCAGTTCCGCGAGGACCTGCGCAACTACGTGAAGGAAGACCTGGCCGACGGAAGCCTCGACGAAGCGATCGACGAGAGCTTCCCGGCCTCCGATTCGCCGTCGTTCACGGCCTCAACGACGCACCTGGCCGACGTAGCGCCGCACGCACACGGCCCGAAGTCCAACGGTCGTCCGTCGAACAAGGTGAGCGTCACAACAGCTGACGGCCGCGAATTCGAACTGGACCACGGTGCAGTTTCGATCGCTTCGATCACCTCCTGCACCAACACGTCCAACCCTTCCGTGATGCTGGCTGCCGCGCTGCTCGCCCGTAACGCCGTCGACAAGGGCCTCGCCTCCAAGCCGTGGGTCAAGACCTCGGTCGCTCCCGGCTCCAAGGTTGTCACCGACTACTACGAGAAGTCCGGCCTGACTCCCTACCTGGAGAAGCTCGGCTTCTACATCGTGGGCTACGGCTGCGCGACGTGCATCGGCAACTCCGGACCGCTCGACGCCGAAATCTCGGAGGCCGTCCAGGCAAACGACCTTTCCGTTACGGCTGTCCTCTCCGGCAACCGCAACTTCGAAGGCCGCATCAACCCGGACGTCAAGATGAACTACCTGGCCTCGCCGCCGTTGGTCATCGCCTACGCCCTGGCCGGAACCATGGACTTCGACTTCGACGCTGATGCGCTGGGCCAGGACCAGGACGGCAACGACGTCTTCTTGAAGGACATCTGGCCGAACCCTGTCGAGGTCCAGAAAGTCATCGATTCCTCGATCGACAAGGAAATGTTCGCCCGCGGTTACGAGGGCGTCTTCGACGGCGACGACCGCTGGAAGGCGCTCGAGACCCCGGCCGGCGACACCTTCGCCTGGGACGCCAAGTCCACGTATGTGCGGAAGCCCCCGTACTTCGAAGGCATGAAGGCGCAGCCGGAACCGGTAACGGACATCGCCGGCGCCCGCGTGCTGCTGAAGCTCGGCGATTCCGTCACCACCGACCACATCTCCCCGGCCGGTTCCTTCAAGTCGGACACCCCGGCAGGCCAGTACCTTCTGGCCAACGGTGTGGAGCGCAAGGACTTCAACTCCTACGGTTCACGCCGTGGCAACCACGAGGTCATGATCCGCGGAACGTTCGCGAACATCCGCATCAAGAACCAGTTGCTCGCTGACTTCAACGACGGTGCGGGCGTCGAGGGTGGGTTCACCCGCGACTTCACCCAGGCGGACGGCCCCCAGGCCTACGTCTACGACGCTGCCCAGAACTACCAGGCAGCAGGCACCCCGCTGGTGGTCCTTGCAGGCAAGGAGTACGGCTCCGGCTCGTCCCGTGACTGGGCTGCCAAGGGAACCGCGCTTCTGGGCGTGAAAGCTGTCGTCGCCGAAAGCTACGAGCGCATCCACCGCTCCAACCTCATCGGCATGGGCGTCCTCCCGCTGCAGTACCCGGCGGGCGAGTCCGCTGCGTCCCTGGGCCTTGTTGGCACGGAAACGTTCTCCGTCGAGGGCGTCACCGAGCTGAACAACGGCACGACGCCGAGGACGCTCAAGGTCACCGCAACGGCAGAGGACGGCACCACCAAGTCCTTCGATGCCGTGCTGCGCATCGATACCCCGGGCGAAGCGGACTACTACCGCAACGGCGGCATCCTGCAGTACGTTTTGCGCCAAATCTCGGCACACTAGCGAGAACTCCGCCTGAGCCACAAGGCAACAGCTACAGCCCCGGCTGGTCATCGACCGGCCGGGGCTGTAGCCTTTCCTGCGGCTTGGTGCCGGCCAAGGCGTTAGAGTTGTATAGCACGTCAATCACCTTAAGGAGGGGCCGTTGGGACTTTTGGAGACAATCCGGAACCCGCAGGACCTGAGCAAGCTCACCAGTGAGCAGTTGGAGCAGCTTGCAGGCGAGATCAGGACTTTCCTCATCACCAACGTCGCCCAAACGGGTGGTCACCTCGGACCGAACCTTGGCGTGGTGGAACTCACCATGGCCATCCATAAAGTCTTCGATTCGCCGCGCGACAGCATCGTTTTCGATACAGGCCATCAGTCTTATGTCCACAAATTGCTGACCGGCAGGCAGGATTTCAGCACCCTCCGGCAGCAAGGGGGAATGTCCGGCTACCCCGATCGCGCAGAGTCCGAGCACGACATCGTGGAAAGCTCCCACGCGTCCTCCTCCTTGTCCTGGGCCGACGGTATCTCCCGGGCCCGCCAGTTGACCGGCGAGGGCGATCGCTGCGTTGTCGCCGTCGTCGGAGACGGTGCGCTGACGGGCGGTATGGCGTGGGAGGCGATCAACAACATCGCCGCCGACAAGCGACGCCGCGTGGTGATCGTCGTCAACGACAACGGACGCTCCTATGCACCCACAGTCGGCGGGGTGGCAGACTACCTCGCTTCACTTCGCCCCACGATCGACTCCCTCCGGGCAGCCCCCACCTACGAAGTGGTGTTGGACTGGTGGAAGAAGAAACTTCAGAGTGGTGGACCCATCGGCCAGTTCACCTATAAGAGCCTGCATGCCATGAAGAAGGGCATCAAGGATTGGTGGGCTCCGCAAGGCATGTTCGAAGACCTCGGCATGAAGTACATCGGCCCTGTCGACGGCCATAACATGCGGGCCCTTGAGCATGCGCTCACTACTGCCCGCAATTACGGCGGCCCCGTGATCGTCCACGCGATGACCGAAAAGGGGCATGGTTACGCACCTGCCCTCGCCAACGAGGCGGACCAGTTCCACGCCGTCGGGATCATCGATCCCGAAACCGGCGAACCCACCGAAGCCGGTGGAGCCCGCTCCTGGACCTCGGTGTTCGCCGAGGAAATCGCGGACATCGCCGATGAGCGCGACGACATCGTAGGCATCACCGGGGCCATGCTGATCCCCGTCGGATTGCACAAGTTCGCGGAAAGGCACCCGGAACGGGTGATCGACGTCGGGATCGCCGAACAGCACGCCCTCACCTCGGCCGCAGGCATGGCCTTTGGCGGACTGCACCCCGTCGTTGCCGTTTACGCGACGTTCCTGAACCGCGCCTTCGACCAGCTCCTCATGGACGTTGCCCTGCACAAAGCCGGGGTGACGGTCGTGTTGGACCGTGCCGGCGTGACGGGCCCGGACGGTGCCAGCCACCACGGCATGTGGGACATGGCGATGGTCCAGATCGTTCCGGGGCTGCACCTCGCGGCTCCGCGGGATGCCAGCCGCCTGCGGGAAGAACTCCGCGAAGCTGTTGCCATCGCGGACGCGCCCAGTGTGGTGCGTTTCTCCAAGGGCAGCGTGGGAAGTGAGATCGAAGCGATCGAACGGCTTTCCGACGGCGTCGACGTGCTGGCGCGCCGCCCCGAAGGCTCCACCGAGAACGATGTCCTGATTATCAGCGTCGGTGCCATGTCCGAGCTCGCCCTCGATGTCGCGTCCCGTCTCGGCTCCCAGGGCATCAGTTCCACCGTGGTGGATCCGCGGTGGGTCCTGCCCGTACGCAAGTCCATCATTGCCCTCGCCGCCCGGCACCGATTGGTGATCTGCATCGAAGACGGCGTCCGTGCTGGCGGCGTCGGCTCCCGGATCCGCCAGGAGATGCGCGCGGCCGGTGTGGACACGGCCCTCAACGAGGTGGGGCTTCCGGTCGAATTCCTCGACCATGGAACCCGGAGCCAGGTCCTTGAGCGGGTGGGGCTTACCGCCCAACAGATAACGCACGACGTCGTCGCGCAGGTCCTGGGGACAAAGGTGCCTTTCGCGCGGCCCTTGCCAGGACAAGAGCATCCGACGACGGGCAGTCTCCCCAAGCTGTGAACGGCTGTTCCCAGCGGAATCAAACACACAGGCACCCTTCGACGGCACAGGTCCAAAACAGCACCTGCGCGGAGTGGTCCAGAAAAGGACAGGCATGAGCGGCATCATCCGCACCTATAAGCGCGACGACGAAGCGGTCCTGCATTTCCGGGAGGCTTGGTACGACGAGGAATTCAAGCAGCTCGTGATCAACCGCGGGGTTGTGGGACACCAGAGCAGCACGGACGAAACCGACGTCGAGGAGGAATCCGCCGTCGAAGGGCTCATGACGGCCTTTGCCGCGCAATGCGAAGAGGACGGCTATGCGGAGATTCCCGAGACTGAGCAGTTTTGGGTGGTCGCGCAGATCGCGCTGAAGACGAAGGACGGCACCGACCGGGACCGCTACCTTGAACGCAAGGCCAAGGCCGCGCTGACGAGCGAACTGGCCTGGCGCGGCCTAGGTACCGTGGAACGATCCGATATCAACGACTCGAAGCTCAACATTTTCTGCCTGTGCCCGGACGTCAACAAGGCCGTCAACGCCATCAAGGTGTGCATCCGGGGAGAAGACCTCGACTTCACCAAGCTGAGCATCGCGGCTGCACCCCATGCCGAACCCACCGCGTTCAAAGTTAAACACTCGCCGAAAACCGGTCCGGGCTTTACCCTCTAAGGACTACCTCACCGCTTCGAAGGGACAAACATCGTGCCTAAGAGCAACTGGCCCGGACACACTCCGCTGCCGAAGGGCTTGTCCGCTCCGGCACGAAGGGCACTCGCCCACGAGGGTCTGGAAACCTTGGAGCAGCTCGCCGAATTCGGAGAGGGACGGGTCGCGGCCCTGCACGGCATGGGCCCCAAGGTCATGGCCCAGTTGCACGACGCGATGGAAGAGGCAGGAATCGCGTTCGGATCCTGAGCGGCGGACTGGCCCCTGCGGGCGTTGTAGGGTGAAACCATGACTGAATATCGCCGTCTTGGAAATTCCGGATTGACCGTCTCAGTAGTCGGTTTGGGGTGCAACAATCTCGGGCGGGCCAATACGGCCACGGAATCGCAGGAGGGTGCCAATGCGGTGGTGCATGCCGCCTTGGATGCCGGCGTGACCCTTTTCGATGTTGCGGACGTCTACGGCCGGGAGCCCGGCCTCAGTGAGACCATGCTGGGCGTCGCCCTGAAAGGTCGCAGGGACGACGCCGTCGTGGCCACGAAATTCGGTATGGACATGCACGGCGCCAACGGCAACGATTTCGGCGCCCGGGGATCGAGACGTTACATCATCCAGGCCGCCGAGGCATCGTTGCGCCGCCTCGGCACCGACTGGATTGATTTGTACCAGTACCACACGCCGGATCCACTCACCCCGGTTGACGAGACCCTCGCCGCCCTCGATGACCTCGTGACAAGCGGCAAGGTCCGGTATCTCGGTCATTCCAACCGTGCAGGCTGGCAGATCGCCGAAGCGGAATACGTCGCCCGGATGCAAGGCGGTGCGCGGTTCATTTCGACGCAGAACCATTACAACTTGCTGGACCGTCGCGCGGAACTTGAAGTACTGCCGGCCGCCCAGGCTTTCGGGCTCGGTGTGCTGCCGTATTTCCCCTTGGCGAACGGCCTCCTGACGGGCAAGTATGCTCCAGGCAACGCCCCGGAAGGATCGCGCCTCAGCCACACGCGGACCAACATGGTGAACGACGCCGACTGGGTCCAGCTGGGCCGGTTCAGCCAATTCGCCAAAGAGCGGGACCTGAACGAATTGCAGCTGGCCTTCTCCTGGCTGGCCGCCCAGCCCGCAGTCAGCAGCGTGATTGCGGGAGCCACCCGCCCTGAACAAATCGCCGAGAACGCGAAAGCGGTACGCTGGGTGCCCACGGCAGAAGAACGCGCCGAAATGGACGACATTTTCCCGCGCACGCCCAAGGTCGCCCTCTTCTAAGGAGCGTCCATGAGCGGGGAGCATGCAGCGGTTGCAGGCCAGCGCGAGCCCGTGAGCTTGCTCGTGGACTGCGACACGGGAATCGACGATGCCCTCGCCCTGGCCTATCTCTGCAGCCAGCCGCATGTGGAGCTGGTAGCCGTGAGCAGCACTCCGGGCAACGTCGCGGCGGAGCAAGTGGCACGCAACAACCTGTCCCTGCTCGAGTTGTGCGGCCGCCCCGACGTGCCCGTTGCCATCGGTGCCCGGGCACCGCTGCGGATCCCGCTGACCACGACGCCGGAAACCCACGGGTCCCAAGGTGTCGGCTACGCCGAGCTGCCGGAACCGCACGGACAAGTGCATGACGTCGACGCCGTCGCGCTCTGGGTCGAAGCGGCCCGGTCACGGCCGGGGGAGCTGACCGCCCTGCTGACGGCGCCGCTCACCAACTTCGCCCTCGCCCTGCGGGCCGAGCCGCGGCTACCGGAGCTGCTGCGCGGCGTCGTGATCATGGGTGGCAGCTACTACTACCAGGGCAACACGACGCCGACGGCCGAGTGGAACACCCACGTTGATCCGCACGCAGCGGCCGAGGTGTTTGCTGCCTTCTCCGGACTTCCTGAGGAACGCCTGCCGGTGGTGTGCGCCCTGGAGACCACGGAACGGATAGAACTGACACCCGAACACGTGGCCGCCTTGGCTTCCGAGGCAGGCTGCACCGAGCCGGAACTCGTCCTTCCGGAACAGCCGGAAGGGCGGCGCAGCACCGCTTCGAATGAACTCGTGCGGCACCTCAGCGATATGCTGCGCTTTTATTTCGAGTTCCATCGCCGTTACAACCAAGGCTATGTGGCGCACATCCACGACTACTTCGCGGCGTCCGTCGCCGCCGGCACCGCCCGGTACAGTACACGCACGGCAACAGTGCACGTCGAGACAGCGGCCCCCAGGCTCATCGGGACCACCGTAGCGGACTTTCGCGGACTGTGGGGCGAGCCTTCCAACGCGCGCATCGTCTCGGAGAACCACCCAAGGGAGGCGTTTGCCGAATTGGTGAGCTCATTGGGTGGCCTTGCCCGGAGGCTCCAGGACCCTAGCGGGCGGGAACGCTAGCCCGCGTTCGGTTTCGACGCGATCCCGGGTGCCAGGAAGCGTTTGCCGTTGACCCTCTCCGAGGCGCCCACCCGGTCCAAGTAGGGTGTGATCCCGCCCAGGAACATCGGCCAGCCGGCGCCGAGGATGACGCAGAGGTCAATGTCTTCCGGCCCTGCCACCACGCCTTCTGACAGCATGAGGCCGATTTCCTCGGCCAAGGCGTCCTGCGTGCGACGCAGGACTTCCTCGGCCGTGGACGGAGTGGTGCCGAAGGACATGAGCGCCAACGTCTCCGCCGGAATGACCGGCTTTCCCTCAGGACCCGGGGCCCAGAGTGACTTCACGCCGTTGTCCACCAACTTCTGCAGGTTCTGGGAGACCGCAAAACGCTCGCCGAAGGCAGCGTGCAGCGATTCCTGGACGTGCTGGGCGACCGGAAGGCCCACCATTGCGCTGAGGGTGAAAGGACTCATCGGCAGGCCCATGGGGCGCAGCGCCGAGTCGGCGACTTCCGCCGGCGTCCCTTCGTCGAACGCGGCAATGACTTCGCCCATGAGCCGCAGCAGGATTCGGTTGACGACGAAAGCGGCGGCATCCTTGACGAGCACGGCTGTCTTCTTCAAGCCCTTGGCGAGCTCGAACGCGGTGGCCAGCACGGCGTCGTCGGTCTTCGGAGCACGTACGATCTCCAGGAGCGGCATGACCGCAACCGGGTTGAAGAAGTGGAAACCGACCAGGCGCTCCGGGTGCTGGAGATCTTCGGCCATCGCGGTCACGGACAGCGAGGACGTGTTGGTGGCGAGGATGCATTCGGGGGAGACGATGGCCTCCACTTCGGCGAAGACCTGCTTCTTGACATTGAGTTCTTCGAAGACAGCTTCGATGACGAAGTCGGCATCGGCGAATGAGTCTTTGGAGACAGAGCCGCTGACGAGGGCTTTGGTCCTGTTGGCTGCGTCGGAGCTTATCCGCTTCTTGCCGAGCAGCTTGTCCACCTCCGCATGGACGTAGGCGACTCCCTTGTCCACGCGCTCCTGGTCGATGTCCGTCAGGACGACCGGCACTTTGAGCTGCCGTGCGAACAGCAGGGCGAGCTGGCTCGCCATCAGCCCGGCACCGACGACGCCGATCTTCGTCACCGGACGCGCGAGCTTGCGGTCGGGCGCGCCGGCAGGACGTTTGGACCGCTTCTGCACGAGGTCCAGGAAGGCGTAAACGGTGGAACGGAACTCGTCAGTTTGCATCAATCCTGCGAGCGTCTCGCATTCCAGGGCTGCGGATTCGCCTTTGCTCATGGTGCGGTTGGCCTCGAGGATCTCCAGCACCTTGGCCGGAGCCGGTGATGCGTTTGAGGTCTTGGCTTCTACGAACGCCCGGCCCGCTGCCACGGCGCCGGCCCAGCGTTCGGCAACTGCGGGATCCGCCGGATCCACGGAGTTGCTCCGTTCGGGGACGACCTCGCCTGCGATCACCTTCGCGGCCCAGGCAATGGACTGCTCCACGAAATCCGCGGGTTCGAAGATGGCGTCGGCAATGCCGAGCTGGAAAGCCTGGGGGCCGGTGAGCGTGCGGTTGTTGCTCAGCGGGTTCTCGATCATGACCTTGAGGGCGTTTTCCGGGCCGATGAGTCGCGGCAGGATGTAGACGCCGCCCCAACCGGGGACGAGCCCGATGAAGGCTTCGGGCAAAGCGAGGGCGCCAGCGCCGGTCGAAACCGTGCGGTAGGTGGACTGGAGGGCGATTTCGAGGCCGCCACCGAGCGCGAGGCCATTGATGAAGGCGAAGCTGGGAACGCCCAGATCGGCGAGCGTCGCGTAGACGTCGTGGCCCAGCTGCGCCATCCACAGGCCGTGTTCGCGCTCTTCGAGCTGTTTGACCGCTGAGAGGTCCGCTCCGGCCACCAGGAAGTACGGCTTGCCCGTGACGCCGACGCCGACGATCTCGCCGCGCGCAGCGCGATCCTTGAGCCCTTCAAGTGCCGTCCCGAGCTCCACGAGGGTATTGGGTCCGAGGGTGGTGGGCTTGGTGTGGTCCAGCCCGTTGTCGAGGGTGATCAGGGCGAACGTTCCGGCGTTGCCGGGGAGTTCGAGGTCCTGGACATAGGAGTGGGTCACGGTCTCGTCCGGGAACAGTCCGGCCAGTTTCTGGAATTCGGCGGCGCTCATGCTGCGGCTCCCTTGCTCTCGGTTTCGACGGAGGTCTCTGTTGCGCTGCTGTAACTGTTGTAATCCACGTGACGCGGGTTCTCCCAGATTACTGTGGCACCCATTCCCAGGCCGATGCACATGGTCGTTATGCCGTACCGGACGGACGTGTCTTCTTCGAACTGGCGCGCCAATTGGTTCATGAGCCGCACGCCGGACGATGCGAGGGGATGCCCGACGGCGATTGCCCCGCCGTAGCGGTTGACGCGCGGGTCGTCGTCGGCGATTCCGAAGTGGTCCAGGAAGCTCAGGACCTGAACGGCGAAGGCTTCGTTGATCTCGAAAAGGCCGATGTCTTCGATGCCGAGTCCGGCGTTCTTGAGGGCCTTCTCGGTGGCCGGGACAGGTCCGATGCCCATGACTTCGGGTTCGACGCCGGCGAAGGCATAGGAGACGAGGCGCATCTTCACGGACAGGCCGAGCTCCTCGGCAGCCTCCGCGGAGGCCAGTACTGCCGCTGTCGCGCCGTCGTTCAAGCCGGCGGCATTGCCTGCGGTGACCCGGCCGTGTGCCCTGAACGGCGTGCGCAGCTCCGCCAGGTCATCCACGGTGGTCCCGGGGCGTGGCGGCTCGTCGACGGTATTCACTGTCCAGCCTTGTCCAGGCTTCATTGTGGCGACCGGGACCAAGTCGGGCTGGATCTGGCCCTTGCCGTAGGCGGCGGCTAGCTTTGCCTGGGAGGCCGCAGCATAGGTGTCGGTTCGCTCTTTGGTGATCGACGGGAAGCGATCGTGCAGGTTCTCCGCGGTGTTGCCCATGTTCAGGGCGGCTGGATCAACGATCCGCTCGGACATGAACCTGGGGTTGGGATCCGCTCCGGCACCCATGGGGTGGTTGCCCATGTGTTCCACACCGCCGGCAATCACGACGTCGTACGCGCCGAAACCGATGCCGCTCGCCGTCGTCGTGACCGCGGTCATTGCTCCGGCGCACATGCGGTCGATCGCAAAGCCGGGGACGCTGCGGGGGAGGCCGGCCAGGAGGGCCGCGGTGCGGCCGATCGTCAGGCCCTGGTCGCCGGTCTGGGTCGTGGCGGCGATGGCGACTTCGTCAACGCGTTCCGCGGGCAGGCCCGGGTTACGCCGCATCAGTTCGCGGATGCACTTGACCACGAGGTCATCGGCGCGGGTGCCCGCATAGATGCCTTTTTCGCCCGCTTTGCCGAATGGCGTCCGGACGCCGTCCACGAAGACGACGTCGCGGACTGCCCGCGGCTTGGCGCTGTTCCGGGTTTGGATCATGTGGGGCTCCTCGTTGAGACATGGATGCCGGACAGCCCTCACACAGGAAGCCGGTGTCATTGACCGCCATGTTACTCGCCAGTAACTTAGCGCGCAAGGAGATCCCCGCTCACATATAGAGGGTTTCCGGCGGACGCTCGCTCACATATGGAGGGTTTCCGGCGGACCCTCGCTCACATCATCGAGCGAGGGTCGGGCCGAAAGGGCTTGTTTGTGAGCGAGGGTCGGGCCGAAAGGGCTTGTTTGTGAGCGAGGGTCACACGGGGAGTGCGGGAACCATGGTCTAGGGGGCCGGGGTCCGTTCCTTGGACGCCGGGTTCCGGGGCTCTTTGGGCTCCTTGGGCGGCAACGGCTGCGGATTCAGTGACGCCTCGGTGAGGATCGGCGCCGTGATGGCAATTTGCCACTCGCGGGCGCCGAGAGCGCGCAGTTCTTCCGACACGGACTCCACAGTGATGTCCGACGGCGGCCGCCACAGCACGCGCCTCATGTAATCGGGAGTGAGCAGGTTCTCCACGGGAAGCTTGAGCCCATCGGCCGCCTCCTGAAGCCGGGGCCGGGCAGTCCCAAGGCGGGCCGCGGCTTCGGGATCGCGGTCTGTCCAGACGCGTGGTGGCGGGGGAGCGTTGGTTGGAAGGTGAAGCGGTGGAAGGTCCTCGGTGCTCCTCGCGCCGGCAATGCAGCGCAGCCAGCGCGGTGCTTCGCGCTGTGCGGCCCGCCCGTGGAAGCCCTTGGTGGCCAGGAGCTGCGGAACGGTCGTGGGCATCGCCTTGGCTGCGGCGACCAAGGCAGAGTCGGGAATGAGTCGGCTGGGAGCAACATCCCGTTTCCGCGCGAGCTGATCCCGTTCGTACCAAAGCTCGCGCACGGCAGCCAACTGACGGCGGTCACGGATCTGGTGCAGTCCGGAGGTTTTTCGCCACGGGTCCACCCGCGCGGCTGGAAGGCCCGCTCCGAGGATGCCGGCGAATTCTTGTTCGGCAAATTCCAGCTTGCCATCCGCTTCCAGGAGTTCGATGAGTTCTTCCCGCAATTCGGCGAGCACCTCGACGTCGAGGGCGGCGTACCGCAGCCAGGGTTCCGGGAGGGGGCGGGTGGACCAGTCGGCGGCCGAGTGTTCCTTGGCGAGGCCGAAGCCCAGGAGTTGCTCGATGACGGCTGCCAGACCTACGCGGGGCAGTCCGGCAAGGCGTGCGGCGAGTTCCGTGTCGAAGAGCTTGTCGGGCCACATGCCAAGCTCGGCCAGGCACGGAAGATCCTGCGTCGCGGCGTGCAGGATCCATTCGACACCGCGCAGCGCCTCGTTGACGATCTTCAGGTCATCGAAAGGCTCGGGGTCGATCAGCCAGGTGCCTGCGCCGTCGCGCCGGATCTGCACCAGGAAGGCACGCTGCCCGTAGCGGAAGCCGGAGGCGCGCTCGGCGTCGACCCCGGCGGGGCCGGATCCTGCGGCAATGGCGGCGGCGCACCGCTCCAGGCCGGACAGGGTGTCGATGACAAGCGGCACGCCCTCGCGCGGGGCATCCAGGTCGATGATCTCGGGTATCCGGCCTTCGAAGCCGTCTACCGTGATGTGTGGCGTGGGATCAGCAGCCGGAGCGCCGGCTGTGGTGGGTTCCAGATTTTCAGGGGTCATGGTGCCTTCAGTTTACCGACTCTGTGCTCGGCCGGTCCGGCCGGGGATTACAGCGGACGTTCACGGCCTTCATGTGAGCCGCCTATTAGGCAAGGGAGTGACGCCGGGCGGCAGGGGAGGCAGACCCGCGAACGTGCAGACCATGTCGCACCATGCCTCCAGGTGGGCCTGGACATCTGAAGACGCAGGTGTCCATGAGGCACGGAGTTCGATGTCGATGGTTTCCGGTCTATCGGCCAGAGTCCCGAAGCTTTCGGACAGGATGCGCGTGGCCGTTCCGCCCGCTGCACGGTACTGTGCTGAATGGCTCTCAAGCGCGTCCACGAGCCATGTCCACGCAACCGAACCGAGCATGGCGTCGTTGCCCATGTCGGCTTCCAGCTGGGCCCGGATATAGGTGACGATCCGGAATTCCCCGTCCCATACAGCCGAGCCGTCGGGATCGTGGAGCAAGATGAACCTGCCTGTTGCAAGCTCATCGTCTTCGTCATCGGCCGCGCCGGGGGATCCGGGGTTGTTCTCGCTGGAAAATGCCATGGCTGCAGGGCCATGGACTGGAGTCCGGCCGGGACGGGTCGACCGGCTGAAGACCTCCGCCCCTAAAGCCACCGCGTATGGCGCCAAGCGAGAGGGCGCCGGGATTTCCGCGAGCCGCAGCTCGCTCCGGCACTTTGCTTTTCGTAGCGTTCCCAACGCATGCAAGAAATCCGCGGGAACCTGTGCGAGTGCGTTCACCTTCGCAGATTATGTGTCCGGGGCGGCGAAACCTTGAAGCCACGCCGCCCCATCCCGTGCCCTATGCGGACGCCAGTTCGCGCTTGATTGCGGCAACGAAGGAATCGATGTCCTCTTCGGTGGTGTCGAAGGAACACATCCAGCGCACCTCACGGTTCGCTTCGTTCCAGTCGTAGAACTTGAACGAGGAGCGGAGGCGATCGGCGACGCCGGCGGGCAGGACCGCGAAGACGCCGTTGGACTCCGTGGCCTGCGTAGGCTCCACGCCCTCGATCGAGTCGACCGCCGCACGCAACCGCGAGGCCATGGCATTTGCGTGTTCCGCTGAGCGAAGCCACAGCCCGGACTCCAGAAGTGCGATGAACTGGGCCGAAATGAAGCGCATCTTGGAGGCCAGCTGCATGTTCATCTTGCGCAGGAACTTCAGCCCGTGGGCGGCTTCCGGATTCAGGGCGACCACTACTTCGCCGAACAGCAACCCGTTCTTGGTGCCGCCGAACGACAAAATGTCCACGCCGGCGTCGCGGGTGAACGTCCGCAACGGCACGCCAAGGTGGGCGGCGGCATTGGCGAGCCGGGCGCCGTCCATGTGCAGCTTCATGCCCTTGGCGTGGATGTGGTCGGCAATCGCCCGGATTTCCTCCGGGGTGTAGCACGTGCCGAGTTCCGTTGTCTGCGTGATGGAGACGGCCAGGGGTTGCGCGCGGTGCTCGTCGCCCCAGCCCCAGGCTTCGCGGTCGATCAATTCCGGAGTCAGCTTGCCGTCCGACGTCGGGACCTGGAGCAGCTTGATGCCGCCGATCCGCTCCGGCGCGCCGTTCTCGTCCATGTTGATATGGGCGGTCGATGCGCAGATGACCGCACCCCAGCGCGGCAGCAGGGACTGCAGGGACAACACGTTCGCACCGGTCCCGTTGAAGACGGGGAAGCATTCGATGCCTGCGCCGAAGTGCTGCTCCATGACTTCCTGGAGCCGTTCCGTGTACTGGTCCTCCCCGTAAGAGACCTGGTGGCCGCCGTTGGCTGCGGCAAGGGCCGCCAGGATTTCAGGGTGGACGCCGGAGTAGTTGTCCGAGGCGAAACCGCGGACTGAGGGATCGTGGAGGCGCCCAACGGCTTCTGTGTCGAGGGCAGCCGGGAATTCTTCTGTAGTGCTCGTCACTTGTTCATTCACGCTTTCAGTCTATTTGGCCAGGAGGAGGCGCTGTCCGTTCAGTTCCGCTGCCGGCTTGTCGAAGAGCCCGACGGCGGCCGCCGCCAAGTCCTCGACGTCCGTGTATCCGGGGAACTTCCGCTCCGGGTGTTCCCGCCGCATCGCCGCGTCCAAGAGCGACTTGACCACAAAGACGACGGCCGCGCTGTGCTGCTCCGTGGGTTCGTCCTTATTGCCTGATTGATCACGGCGGAACCCGTCAGCCACGGCCAGGGTCCAGGTCTCCGCGGCAGCCTTGGCCGCCGCGTAGGTCGCGGCCCCGGCGGTAGGTGCGGCGACCGCCGTCGAACTCACCATGGCGAAACGACCCGCGGGGGAGGAGGCGAGATCCTTGTAGAAGACCCGGGAAACGTTTCTCAGGGTGGTGACGGCGCTTTGCTCAAGGGCGGCCCAGTCTTCATCCGGCTGGTCTTCGATTCCCTTGGCGCCGCGCCACCCGCCCACCAGGTGGATGACGCCGTCGACCCCTTCGGTGCTCCCGTGGATCTCCGAGGCGAGTTCGCGCACGGACTCCAGCCGGGAGAGATCGCATACCAGAGGAGTGACGTCGTCGCCCGCTTCGGCCGCTGCGGCCTTGATGCGGGCCTCGTTCGAGCCGATAGTGAACACCCGGTGCCCGGCCAGCGCGAAGGCGCGGGCCACGGCGATGCCGGAAGAGTTGCTGCCGCCTGTGACGACGACAGTCAGCGGTCCGCCGGTCATGAGGCCGCGGCCTGCCCGGTGATACCGGTGGTTGATTCGATGATCGGACGCATTTTCTTCTCCAGTGCTTCGTAGAACATGGACAGGGGGAATTCGTCGTCGAGGACCTGGTCGGTGAGGCCGCGGGGCGGCCCGTCGAGCGGCAGTGCCTCTGGGCCCTTCGCCCAGACCGAAGCCGGGTGCGGAGTGACCGTACCGGAAATGAGCTTATACGCTGCGAGCCAGTGGGCGGCCTTGGGGCGGTCGATGGAGCGCCAGTACAGTTCCTCGATCCGGGCACCGAGCTCGACGACGACGTCGGCGGCCTCGTCCCAGTCGATGCTGAGCTTGCTGTCGGTCCAGTGCAGGACGTGGTGCTGGTGCATCCAGGCGAAGAGGAGCTGGCCGCCCAGGCCGTCGTAGTTGCGGACCCGGTTGCCCGTGATCGCGAAGCGGAAGATGCGGTCGAAGATGACGGCGTACTGCACGAGCTTCGCGTGGCGCCGGGCGTCGGAGGACGCGTCCTCGTCCTTCTCGATCCTGACGGATTCGCGGAAAGCCGTCAGGTCGCAGCGGAGCTCTTCGAGCGAGTAGAGGAAGAACGGCATCCGCTGCTTGATCATGAACGGATCGAAGGGAAGGTCGCCGCGCATATGGGTGCGGTCATGGATCAGGTCCCACATGACGAACGTCCGCTGCGTGAGTTCCTGGTCATCCAACAGCTCGGCGGCATCCGCGGGCAGCTCAAGGGAAGTTGTTGCGGCAGCCGCCTTGAGAACGCGACGGAAGCGGGCGGCCTCGCGGTCGGCGAAGATGGCGCCCCACGTGAAGGCAGGCGTTTCCCGCACTGCGACGGTCTCGGGAAAGAGCACGGCCGAATTGGTGTCGTACCCGGGGGTGAAGTCCAGGAAACGGATGGGAACGAACAGCTTGTTGGAATAGTCGCCGGCCTCCAATGCGCCGATGAACTCGGGCCAGATCACCTCGATCAGGACCGCTTCCACAAGACGGCTCGTGCTGCCGTTCTGGGTGTACATGGGGAAAACCACGAGATGCTGGAGTCCGTCCTCGCGGTGTTCCTGCGGTTGGAAGGCCAGCAGCGAGTCGAGGAAGTCCGGGACTCCGAAGCCGGCGTCGGCCCAGCGGCCGAAATCCGTGACCAGGAGTTCGAGATAGGCAGCGTCATGCGGGAACGCAGGAGCCAGGCTCGTGATGGCCTCCATGATGGTGGCCGTGTATGCCCGGGCAGCCTCATGGTGGAGGGAATCCTGGATGGAGCCATCCTGGCTCTGGAACGCCTGGAGGGCGGTGGCTGCGGCCTTCAGGGAGATCCAGTCCCGGTTGTCCGAGGTGATGCGCGGACGGGTGGTGGTAACGGTGGTGGTCATCGTCGACGGTGCCTTTCCTCAAGAATCAATGTTCTGAGGCGAGCGTAGCAAGCGGCCAGAGTCGCTAATTCAAAAGTGGCCCGAGCATAAGAAACTCTTTCGCAAGTGGTTCCGGCAACCCCCGGAAGATCCAGCCCGGGGAGGGCTGGCCTTGGGGGCTGCCGGTAGCTTGGCGTTTGCGTGGCGAGCCGGGGCTCGCATTATCGCCCGGACTACTGCCCGGCAGGGGTCTCGACAAGCTTGAGCGAAACGGAGTTTATGCAATACCGCTGGTCAGTAGGTGTGCCGTAGCCCTCACCCTCGAAAACGTGTCCCAAGTGTGAATCGCAATTGGCGCAGCGGACCTCCACCCGTTCCATTCCCAAAGTACGGTCGTGGATGTACCGGACTGTGCCCTCCGCGAGTGGTGCCCAGAAGGACGGCCAGCCGCAATGGGAATCGAATTTCTCGTTGCTGGTGAAAAGCTCAGCGCCGCACGCCCGGCATTGGTAGACGCCTGCCGTATGGGTGTCCCAGTACTCACCCGTGTACGGGCGTTCCGTTCCGGCCTGGCGAAGGACCCTGAACTCCTCCGGGCTAAGTTCCTCGCGCCACTCCGCGTCCGTCTTCTCCACGCATTGCCCGTCCTTCCGGACATCCTGGTGGGGAACCCCGGCCAAGGGGTCCGCGGCTTGGAAGTATTTCCTGTTGTCTGCAGTGCTCATGTTCTGTCAACGCTCACGAGTCGCCGATAAATCCCGAGCCCGCATAGAGATGCAGCACGGGCAGCCCCAATTGGTCCTGGGCCTTGTTCGCCCAGTCCGTATGGAACGTATCGGCTATCGCGTGCGGGCGGGTGACGACGACGGCCTGCGCGGCATTGAGTGCCTTGACCTTGGACACCAAGCCGGCCACGGCACCGCCGTCGACTATTTCACCTGTCACCCCGCCACCCAGCCCATCCAGGGCCCCGAGCGACGCCGACAAGGTCTCGGCAGCCTGGGCCCGCTCCGACTGTGGATCCGGCGCCTCCGCGAGGAGGTCCCGGAATGCCTTGGCTATTTCAAGCAAGGAGAGATTCTCAAGGAAGTCCACCAACAAGTGCCGCTCCGTGTTCGCGGGCACCAACACCACCAGGGGCGAGTCACCGCCGTCGACCAGTTTGGCAATATTGACGCGGTCGTCGGGGCCGAGAGGCTCTTCGGTAAGGATGACGATTGGTTCACTCATGGCTACAGCGTAGACCTGAGCCGCTCCTTGGGGCATGGTTTCGTGCGGCAATTCTGTTCTCGCCGCGGCGTCGACTCCCGCGACGAAACGCCACAGACGGCGCTGTTCGGAACACCGCCCCGCAACCGGGAGAATGGTCACATGGCATCCACGACCCGAGCTGCGCCAACCGTCGAGAACGGCGCAAAAATGTCCGCCCGCGCCAAATGGACCGTTGCGGGGATCGTTGCAGGAAGCAGCATTGCCGGCTTGCTGGGCGCAGGGTCTTCGGCGCTCGCCGCCTATTTCGCCAGGCGCGTCATCACCCCCTCGGCGCGCGAGGCCGACCAGGAGGTATTGGCGGTGGTGCGCGGTGACAACGGGCTCCAGGTCATCCTCGCGGCTACCCCGGACACCACCATCGACGGAGTGTTCAGCCTCTTCTTCGCGGGCGGGACAGGGGCCGCGCGGATCGGAAGGATCGTGTCCTATTCGCCCGCAGAGCGGACGGTGCAGCGCGAAGTCGAGGAAGTCTACAGCGGGGATCTGGCAACGGCCCGGCGCGGATGGTGGAGCGGTGCCGTCTACGACTCCCCGGCGGCGCTTGGCCTGGATTCGCAAGACATACAGATCGACGTCGAGGGTGGCCAGGCGCCTGCCTGGCTGGTTCCGTCAGCCGCAGGGAAGCCCGCGAAGGTGTGGGCCATCATGGTCCATGGCCGTGGTGCCACCCGCCTCGAAGGCTTGCGCGCAGTGCGCGTCGCGCACGATCTCGGACTCGACAGCTTGCTGGTTTCCTACCGGAACGACGGCCTCGCTCCCTCTGCCCCGGACGGGCGTTACGGCCTGGGCTCCACGGAATGGCACGACGTCGACGCCGCCATTGAGTACGCACTCGCCCACGGCGCCCACGAAGTGGTCTTGTTCGGATGGTCTATGGGCGGCGCGATCTGCCTGCAGACGGCCGATCTTTCGCACAACAGGCACGTGATCAGGGCCATGGTCCTGGACGCGCCGGTGATCAACTGGGTCAATGTCCTGGCACACCACGCGCAGATCAACAGGATCCCCTACGCCGTGGGCCGTTACGGGCAGTTGATGTTGGGGCACCCGTTGGGCCGGCGCCTCACCGGCCTGGCCGCGCCCGTGGACTTGAAGGCAATGGACTGGGATGCCCGAGCCGTCGAACTGCGGACCCCGACGCTGGTGCTCCACAGCGTGGATGATGAGTACGTCCCCTACGAACCCTCGGCCAGCCTCGCCGAAAAGAATCCGGACATGGTCACCTTTGAGCCTTTCGAGGGCGCGCGCCACACGAAGGAGTGGAACGTGGATCCCCGGAAATGGGAACGGCTGGTCCGCTCATGGCTCGCTCCGCACCTCACGCCCCGCGGCGGGCCGGTGTCGGATTGAGATCGGGCCGGATGCTGCTTGAGAGTACCTGCGCTGCTCCCGGAGTTTCCTAAGGGTTGCCGATCGGGGCAGTCCGGGCGCCGGTCAGCCGGATAAGGTCTGCGGGATCCAGCTCAATGTCCAGGCCGCGGCGTCCACCGGAAACCAGGACCGTGCCGAAGGCCAACGCCGATTCGTCGAGCACAGTGGGCGATGGCTGGCGTTGGCCCAGCGGGGAAATCCCGCCCAGGACATAGCCGGTGCGTCGCTCGGCCATTTTGGGATCGGCCATGGTGGCCTTCTTGGATCCGAGAGCCGCTGCGATTGCCTTGAGGTCGAGGGTGCCACTCACCGGGACGATGCCCACCGCGAGCTTGCCTTCAATGTCCACCATCAAAGTCTTGAAGACCCTGCCGGGCTCGATACCCAGGACCTCGGCAGCCTCAAGCCCGTAGCTCGTGGCCGAAGGATCATGCGCATAGGGGTGCAGGGTGAAAGGAACGCCGGCCGCAGCCAGTACGGCTGTGGCCGGCGTTCCCTGTGAAGCCTGTTTCTTGGCCATTCGCGGGGTATCCCGGATCAGGACAACAAGCGGTCCGCCGCGGCGACTTTGCGCTTGATCCGCCCCAGCATGGCCGTCATGCCGCGCATGCGCAGCGGAGTGATTGCCCGCGTAAGGCCCAGCAGTTCCGGCATGTCATCCGGAACAGCCAGGATCTCCGCGGCGGTCAGCCCGTCCAGGCCTTCGTGCAAAACGCCCGCGAAACCGCGCGTGGTGGGCGCCTCCGGCGGTGCCTTGAAGAACAAGCGGTAGGCGACGCCGTCGGGCTTCTTTTCCTGCTCAATGGTCAGGAACAGCGGCGACTGGCACTCCACCACCTGCTCCAGGAGTTCGGGGTGGTCCAGCAGCCGTTCCGGCAAGGCAGGGAGCCCGCGCGAGAAATCAAGCAACAGCTGAAGACGGTCGGGCTCCGTCAATGCCTGGAAGTCATCGACAATTTCCGCCAGTGCGGAGGGCAAAGTATTAGTACTCATCACTTCCAGCTTACGCAAGTCCGGGCCGGTCTGGCCCCTGTTGCTTCACAATGGCCTAGCCAATTTGGCAGGCCGATCGGGCAAGGCACAGGGATTCCGGACTACTTTCCGGCGAGGACGGGAACGGATCCCCGCTCAGCGCCCTTGACGATCGGGACGCGCACTGCATTGCCCCACTCCGTCCAGGAACCGTCGTAGTTGCGGACCGTTTCGAAACCAAGCAGGTATTTCAGGGCGAACCAGGTGTGGCTGGAACGTTCGCCGATACGGCAGTAGGCCACGACGTCGTCGCCTTCCGTGAGGCCCGCTTCCCCGAGATAGAGGTCCTCAAGTTCGGTCCGGTTACGGTACGTGCCATCTTCGGCAGCCGCGCGTGCCCACGGGATGGAAGCTGCGGTGGGGATGTGGCCCCCGCGCAGGGCGCCCTCTTCGGGGTAAGCCGGCATGTGGGTGCGCTGGCCGGTGTATTCCTCGGGGGAGCGGACGTCGATCAGCGGCTTGCCGAAGTGCGCCAGCACGTCATCCTTGAAGGCACGGATCGGGGCGTCGTTCCGTTCGATCACCGGGTAGTCGCCCGGGGCGGGCTGGGGGACGTCGGTGGTGACTTCGCGGCCCTCGGCGATCCACTTGTCGCGGCCGCCGTCCAGGAGCCGGACGTCTTCGTGGCCGAAGAGGGTGAAAACCCAGAGGGCGTAAGCGGCCCACCAGTTTGATTTGTCGCCGTAGATCACCACGGTGGTGTCCCGCGAGATGCCCTTGGCGGCAGCCAGCGCCGCGAACGCTTCACCGTCGACGTAATCGCGGGTGACTTCATCGTTCAGGTCCGTGTGCCAGTCGATCTTGACTGCGCCCGGAATGTGTCCGGTCTCGTACAGGAGGACGTCTTCGTCGGATTCGACAACAACCAGCTTGCCGTCGCCGAGCGCGCCGCCTTCCAGGGCTGCGGCAAGCCACTCGGTGGACACCAGACGTTCGGGGTGGGCGTAGGCGGCGAACTTCTCGTTCTGTTCAACGGGGTAGGACATTGGTATGGCCTTTCACTGACACTTTCACTGACACCGGGCGGCGCCGGGCGATAAGACGTGCCCGGCATTAATCCCACAGTATCGAGGGCCGGGGACTAAAGCTCCTCCCCGTTCATATGGTGAAATATGGCCTTCATCACGTGTCCGCCCGGGGCGTGGCATTGCCGGTATTCTTGCTGGGGACTTACGACACGAAGAACGGACCGCATTGGTACAGATCGAACAGCTCGCCGCGCGCACGCCGGCGGTCTCAGCGGATGAGATTCTCAAGGGTTTCTACCCTTCGCCACGGTTCGGAGAGGTGTCGTTCAAGAGCTACCGGCCTGATCCGAACCAGCCCAGCCAAGCGGCAGCGGTCAAGTCCCTTGAAGCGTTTGGGGCGACAGTGGGGGCCGGCGACGGAGACGGCCTGTTCAAGCGCCTTTTCAGCAAGAAGGTCAACAGCAGGGCCGGCATCTACCTCGACGGCGGATTCGGCGTCGGAAAGACCCACCTCCTGGCTTCACTGTGGCACTCGGCTCCGGGACCGAAAGCCTTCGGGACGTTCGTGGAGTACACCAACCTGGTGGGCGCCCTGTCCTTCCGGAAGACCGTGGAGGCTTTGAGTAGCTACAAGCTTGTCTGCATTGACGAATTTGAGCTCGACGATCCGGGCGACACGGTGCTCATGTCCCGCCTCATGCGTGAATTGTCCGACGCCGGTGTGAAGCTTGCTGCCACGTCCAACACTCTGCCTGGTTCACTGGGCGACGGCCGCTTTGCCGCCGTCGACTTCCAGCGCGAGATCCAGGTCCTTGCGGACCAGTTCGACGTAGTCAGGATCGACGGAGAAGACTTCAGGCACCGCGGCCTGCCCGCCGCTCCGGCACCGTTGAAGACCGAAGACCTCAAGAGGCAGATGCATGCCGAGTTCGATGGCCAGACCGTGGCCATGGACGATTTCCGCGGCCTGATCGACCACCTTGCCGGTGTGCACCCCAGCCGGTATCGCAAGCTGATCGCAGGAATCGACGCCGTTGTGTGGCGCGACGTCGAAACCATCACGGAGCAGGCCGTTGCCCTTCGCTTCGTGGTGCTCGCCGACCGTTTGTACGACAAGGACGTCCCGATCCTTGCCAGCGGCGTGCCCTTCGACAAGCTCTTCACCGAGGAAATGATGACCGGCGGGTACATGAAGAAGTACTTCCGCGCCGTGTCCCGTCTGACCGCCTTGGCGCGCGAGGGCCAGAACCACGAGCCCTCCTAGCGGACCCTGCTGCCCTACTTTAGGCAGGCCCCACCCTACTTTTGGGGTTCCCGCGTCTTGAGGACCCAACGCACCAGGATTCCGGCGGCAAGTGCCCAGAACGCGGCTCCGATCCCGGCGAAGCTGAGGCCGGAGGCTGCAATCAGGAACGTCACGGAGGCTCCCATGCGTTCTTCGGCAATAGCCAGGGCCGAGGCGATGGCAGAGGCCAGGGTGCCCAGCAGCGCCAAGCCCGCGACGGCTTCCAGGAGCCCTGGCGGTGCCGCCGCCACGACGGTCACCAGCGCGGCGGAGAAGGCTGCCAGCACGAGGTAGGCCAGGCCTGACGTAAAGGCCGCGATCCAGCGCCGGCCCCTGTCTTCACCTGCTTCTTCTCCTGCAGCCAGCGCAGCGCTCAACGCGGCGAGGTTGATCGCATGTCCGCCAAAGGGAGACCCCAGCGCAGTCCCTGCCCCTGTCACCAGCATCGACTGGCGCCACGGGACGGTGTACCCGAAGGACTTCAGCACGGCCACCCCCGGAATGTTCTGGGAAGCCATGGTGACAATGAACAACGGCAGGGCGATGCCGGCCACCGTGCTGAGGGTGAAAGCTGGAGTGGTCCAATGCAACTCGGGCAACAGCCGGTTCACAGGGATATCCACGCCGTTGACCACGATGTAGATTCCGATGACTGCGAGAGCCACCAACAGTGCGGCAGGTACCGACCAGCGGGGCGCCAGCTTCATCATGACCAGCCAGCAGAGGATGACCGGAGCCACCAATTGGGGAGCGGTGCCCAAGGCTTTGAACGGGGCAAGGCAGAGGGACAAGAGCACTCCGGCCAGCATCGCCTGGGCGAGGGCCGTGGGAATCTTCGCCATCAGCTTGCCAAGCGCCGGAATGAGCCCGGTCAAGGCGATCAGTACACCGGCGATGAGGAAGGAGCCGACCGCGGCCGGCCACCCGCCGTCGGGCACTCCGGTTCCTGCGAGCAAAGCCGCACCGGGCGTCGACCATGCAAGCGTGACAGGCAAGCGCGACCGCCAGGAAAGCCAGAGAACGCCGAGCCCGAAGGTGAGGGTGAGGGCCAGGAGCCCGCTGGCGGCCTGTTCCTGGGTGGCCCCGACCGCCCGGAGGCCTGCGAGTACCACCGCGAAGGATGAAGTGAATCCGACCAGCGCGGTCACAATTCCAGCCACAAGCGGACGGGAGAGCTGCCGGGAAGCGGAGGCCGGACGTGACTGTCCGGTATGGAGGGATGACGCTGGCATAGTCCATCACGTTACCGGAGCCGTGGCCCGCCTGCCGAGGCAGCCACGGTTAAACGCCAAGGGCACCGGCGGCGCCTCGCGGCGGGACCGGTGCCCCGTTGACGTAACTGTATTCGGGAGCTCTGGCCGGTTGGACCGGCTACGGAGCCTCATTGGCGGAGGGAGCTGTCCAGGCCGTAGCCCTTACAGCAAACCGTCGAGGTTGCCCACGAACTCGGAAGCGGCTCTCTGAACCGCATCTAGTCGTCGATAAAATCGGCGGCTTATTCGATGCCGTCCTTGATGGCTTCTTCCTTGCCACCAACGAGGTCCTGAACTTTGCCCTTCAGATCGTCAAATAATCCCACGGGCACCTCCCTTCAATCACGGAGCCAGTTCGCTCCTCCGTTTTCGATCCTAACCCGAGACCTTGGAGGTGCCAAGGAAAAATTTGACTGGGATGTCAAACGAATTTTCGAGGGGGTCACAGCTGCTTGTCGGGAGAAAGCTCATGGTGGCGCGGACTGTCCGGATTCATGAGCGAATGCTTGCGGCCGTAGCCGAAGTAGATGACCAGTCCAATGATCAGCCACACGACAAAGCGAAGCCAGGTTTCCCAATGCAACTGGGTCATGAGGAAGGCCGATGCCAGCATGCCGAACGCGGGAACCAGCGGCATGAATGGCGGCCGGAAGGTACGCGGCGCGTCCGGCTTCTTGTACCGGAAGATGATGACCGAGAGGCAGACGACGACGAAGGCGGCCAGGATGCCGATGTTGGTCAGGTCAGCAACGGCCTTGATGGGGAACACGCCCGCCAGGAAAGCTGACGTAATGCCGGCGATCCAGGTGACGCGCTGCGGGGTGCCATGGCGGTCCGTCTTGGCAAACCAGCCTGGTAGCAGACCGTCGCGGCTCATGGAGAACCAGACACGGGTGACGCCGAGCAGGAAGGTCAACATCACGGTGAGGATCGACAGCACGGCGAACACCGAGATGATGGTGGCGATGACGGGCAGGCCCACACTGCTGAAGGCGGACGCGAAACCGGCCGTCGGGTTGATGTCCTTGTAGTTCTGCATGCCGGTGAGCACCAGGGTCGCCGCAACGTAGAGAAGCATCGCGATGACAAGGGAGAGCACGATTGCCTTGGGCATGTGCTTCTTGCCGTCCTTGGCTTCCTCTGCCGCGGTGCTCATGGCGTCGTAGCCGAACACCGCGAAGAATACGGTGGCCGAACCGGCCACCACCGGGCCGAAGCCGCTGGGCATGAACGGATTGTAGTTGTTCGTGTTGATGTAGAAGATGCCCAGGCCGATGATGAACAGGATCAGGACCACCTTGATGGCCACCGCCACGAGTTCGAAGCGGCCGAAGGCTTTGGTTCCACGCGACAGGATCCAGGTGACCAGCAGGCAGACCAGGATGGCCGGCAGGTTGATGATGCCGCCATGTCCTTCGTCCGCTGTCGAGGTCATCCACGCCGGCATGTGGACGCCGATCCCGGAAAGGAACGCGTCGAAGTAGCCGGAAATGCCGATCGCGACGACGGCGACGATTGCGATGTACTCCAGCAGGAGGTCCCAGCCGATGAACCAGCCGATGACTTCGCCAAGGGCAACGTAGCCATAGGTATAGGCGGATCCGGCGCGGGGGATCATGCCGGCGAATTCGGCGTAGGAAAGTGCCGCGGCCGCTGAGGCAAGGCCCGCGACCAGGAACGAGATCAGCACTGCGGGGCCGACACCCGGGGTGTCCGCGCTTCCATGCGCCACGAGCCCGGCCAGGGAGAAGATCCCGACGCCGATGATGCCGCCGACGCCGATGGCTGTCAGTTGCCAGAGGCCCAGGCTTTTGAAGAGCCCGCTGTGCTTGCTTTCCTCCTCGATGTCGTCAATGGGTTTCTTCCTCATGATCGAACGAACGACTGTTTGTTGATTCACCGTGCTCCTGCGTGTGGGCGTGGACGAATTGGGTCTGAAGAAAGTATGCGATACGAATCACATTGGATAAAGTGATTTTTGCTGAGTGGTATTGATCGGTTTTGCTGATCTTTCGGGTAAGTGGCATGGGGGTAGGCGCGGGTGGTGGGCGCCTGCGGGCACAAAAAAAGCAGCTCCGGGGGAGCTGCTCGGGCGGTGTCACTGCTTTTGACCAGCGGCGCCGGCCAGATGTCGAGGAAATGGAGCGGACGACGAGATTCGAACTCGCGACATCCACCTTGGCAAGGTGGTGCTCTACCAGCTGAGCTACGTCCGCACATGATGCAATCCGGCGGAGCCGGACTTTCATCAACAAGCAAGTTGCCTTGCCTTGGTGGGCGATACTGGGATCGAACCAGTGACCTCTTCCGTGTCAGGGAAGCGCGCTACCGCTGCGCCAATCGCCCGGATCGGCATAAGCCGGCCGGCCCGTTGCCGGGACCTTAAAATACGAGAGCGGACGACGAGATTCGAACTCGCGACATCCACCTTGGCAAGGTGGTGCTCTACCAGCTGAGCTACGTCCGCACATGATGGAATCCGGCCGTGCCGGACTTTCATCAACAAGCAAGTTGCCTTGCCTTGGTGGGCGATACTGGGATCGAACCAGTGACCTCTTCCGTGTCAGGGAAGCGCGCTACCGCTGCGCCAATCGCCCAAATGCAATCCGGCCTGGACCGGAAACCAAGGTTTTCACCGAGGTGGGTACGGGATTCGAACCCGTGTATACGGCTTTGCAGGCCGCTGCCTCGCCTCTCGGCCAACCCACCGTGTAAGCACGATTCCTGGGGTTCCAAGAAGTCAATGCCGTGACAGTGTCCTGCGAGCGGACGACGAGATTCGAACTCGCGACATCCACCTTGGCAAGGTGGTGCTCTACCAGCTGAGCTACGTCCGCATAGTCTTCTTCGGCGGCCTGCCCGCAGGGGGCATTCCGTCGCTTTCCGACGAGTAAAAACTCTATAGGAGGTTCCGGGAAACTCCAAATCGATCTGCCGGAATCGTACGCAATGGGTGTAAGTTCCTTGAATTGGCGGGGATTTTTCGAGTTACACAGTTGTGATTCGTGGGCATTTTCCTGGTTGTTGCCCGGTCGGTTGGCCCGACGTTTTCCAGATTTTTGAATTCCGGCCGTGGTCGGTTAGTCTTCTTGTGCACGGGCGATTGGCGCAGTGGTAGCGCGCTTCGTTCACACCGAAGAGGTCACTGGTTCGAACCCAGTATCGCCCACCAAAGAAACTGCAGGTCAGAGGCACTTTCCAGCCTTCCTGATCTGCACCGTGCAAGATACGTGCATTAGGCTCCGGCTGCGGTAGTTCAAAGAACGCCGACACGGGAGCACTCTCCAGTTCATCGAGGACTTCAAAACCAAGTTCGCCGGCCAGCGCGTCCAATTTGTCGGCATGTTCGGTAACGCGGACGGCCCCACCGGGAAGGTCTGGCGAGTCACCACCGGTGGCGTCTGGATCACCTTTGCGGACGTTCGCCCGGAACTGCTCCACCCGGAAGACCTTCTCTTGATTCGCTGAGGGATATGGCACCTGGAGTTATGGGGCGGTAACGTCTGGGCTACTTCAATCCACTTGCGGTGCCAGAGGGGGGCTAGACGTGCCGAATTGCCGGACATGTGGTGCACGGACCCGCGGCAGCACGTACTGCTCGGCCCTTTGCGCCATCTGGATCCCAGCGCATGAAACAACACACAGCGCCTACGGTGCGGCAATTGTCGAGCTTTCGGCAATAGAGAGGCGCGCTTCCTTACCAATCGAGGATTTCCTGGCCTCAGTCACAATCGAAACATTGGTGTAAATACCTTCATTCAAACAAAAGAAAAGAGCGGGAACGCCATGCTCGACGTTCCCGCTCTCGATGCCTTTGCTTAGTGGCCGGTGGTGGCCTTGATTCCGTACAGCGCCCCGGCGATGTAGGCGCGTTGCTGCCGCGTCGCTGTCAGTTCCCCGGAGTCGATCATGGCCAAGATGTCTTCGATCTGCTCGGCGGATTTGCCTGCTATTGATGGCGGGAGAGGTTGGGAAGCGTCTTCCCGGGCACGGCTGGGGCTCATGGTCACATTGTCTCGCACGTAACGGTCGTCACGTGTACAGAGTTTGAGAGAATAGGCCGAACGGAACGACTTGAATAGGAAAAAGCCCAACCCGGGTCGGGGGACTCGAGTGGGGCGTTTCGACTCTCTGGCAACCGCTGTGCCGGCAGACTGGGCTCAATAGGCCATATGGTTGTCTGTCTGTGAACCTAGGCGGTTTGGCACAGATAGGCTTTCTCCGTGAAACGCATCTCTCCCTACTTTTGGCCGGCAGTCTTCGTTCTCGGGGCGGTAGTGGGGGCTATTGTGACCTGCGTCGTCCGATTCCTCACAGGTCCAGGGAAGGCGATACCAACGCTTCAGATGGGGGCCGTCAGCATTGCCGGGCTCGCGTTCGCCGTTGCGATCCTGACCTTCTGTTTCAACTGGAGGAAGAGCAAAACGGACCTCTTCATCTCCATGCACGAAAAGCTGATTGACCCCGCGGTCCAGAATGGGCGCAAGGTCATTTCGGACAAGGTCAAGGGAATAGGAACCATTCACCATCTCACGACAACAGAGTTTGAGAGCGCCAACCGGGCATTGGCGCTCTACGACACGCTGGCCATGTACGCCCGTAGGCGGTACATCATCAAGCGCGACTTCATCGGAACGTGGGGGTTGGCGATGCACCGGCGCGCCCCACAGATCCGCGCGTTCATCGCCTATCGAGCGTCCATGGATGGTTATATGTCCTGGAAGCACCTTTCCTCGATGCTGGACGTACTCGACAAAAACCCGCCGAAGGACAACTAGCCCACCGGGCCTCTCGTTGCGGCGCCGGACCATTGACCCCAGGGTGCGTTGAACAGTCGGACTTGGAGCTTGCCGCCCCCTAGGATCAACTCATGGACGCACAGAGGCGGAAGCTGTTCCGGCGCATATTCTTCGACCTGAAATCAATCTGGCTCCACGGGCCACAACCAACGTCGCTGCAAATAGGCGAGATCAATCCCGAGGAATTCAACACGTGGTCGTCGGTTGCGCTTGCCTGGGGCTGGACGGCCAGAGTGGCCCGCTCGTGTGAAGCGGCTATTCGCTTGTCAGATGACGGATTCGACGAGGAGGCGATCCCACTACTCCGTTCTGCCACGGAGCACGCGATGTGGTTGTGGTGGATCAGTAAAGACGGCGGCAAAGTCGTGGAAACCCTTCAACGGAAGCAAGCCGCAAGCCTTCAAACCCTAATGAAAGCCCAGGAGATCGGATGGGCACTGGACTCTCCAACTCTGGCCACTATTGAAGAAATCATCTCGCAGGCTTCGGAGCGACACAAAGAACTCGACAACTTTGGCCGCCTCTCGCATCTCGCAAAGAGGTACCCGGAAGATCTCGGAAACCTGTATCAGGGATGGCTAATCGAAACGCAGGTTTCGCATCCCACCATCCAGAGCAGCAGCGGGTACTTTGAGGCAATTCCGGATAGCCATCCCGACGGACCCGGCTTCAGGCTGACGCGCAAGTCCAGCTCGCAGCAGAACAACGTTGCTGCCAAGTCGGTCATTGCCTTCCATGTTGCGCTGACCGCATTTTCTGTGGTGGCAAGTTTGGATAATTATTACTCGCCCAAGCTGAAAAAGATTGAGGATCAGGTCAGTCAGATATGACTATCAGCCCGCCCGACGCCAAGTGATCTTCACCGGAACGACAACGCGCTGCCCGTTGTGTGGCGCGGTATCCGAGATCATTAACGGCAGCATGTCGGCGCCGGGCCGCGGTGATGAGCCGCGCTACTTCATGTACGGAGCCCATTCCTTGACTATCTGGTTTACGGGCCACAGGTCGTTATTGGCGTTCGTGAAGTCGGCTTCACAAGCGGCACTGCTCACGTCCTTGCAGTCCGAATCCGCCGGATTCGCGCCCAACCGGGCCAGTGCTGCATTCGTTCGTTCCACAAGCGGCTGAATCTCCGGTGACGCCGACGACAAGGCCGTAAGGTCCTGGGCCCGCGCTCATGGCATCCGAGGCTAAGTTAGACACCACGGCGGCACACCTCACGGGCCGGGAGCCTAGCTTTTCCAGCCCCGTGCAGGACTGAACGGCCGAGGTTCACGCTTTGCGGACGGGCAGCGGAAACACTGGGGTTGCGAGTTACCCGTTGGCTAGCGCCAGATGACCTTGATGCCGCTGTACGGCGTCCACGTGATGGACCCGTGTTCAAAGTCCTGCCTGATCTCGTTCCCCAACCAGGCGCCAGATTCATCGCTTGTGGGGTAGCCGAGGCGACCCCATGACCAGCCGAGGCCTTCGTAGGTGGACTTGATGGCGCCTTTGACGTAGTGCGCCCCGGTGGCGGCGCTCCAGAAGTACACACCTTTCTGGAACCACTGGTAGCAACCGCTGTTGGGGGCAGTGCATTGCTCGTCTCCGGTGGGGTAGCCGATGCCGCCGTAGTATCCGGCCCGGAGCCAGCCCCAGCCGATGGCCCCGTGAATCATGGATGCACCGGTGGCTAGGGACCAGACGATCTGGCCATTGTCGAAGTATTGGACGCAGCCCCCGTCGGTGTAGCCGTAGCCGCACATCTCCTCGAGGTGCGGGTATCCAAGCGTGCCCCACGCCCAGCCGAGCTGAGCAAACTTGGCCTCGATAGCGCCGTGGACCCAGCTCCCGAAATAGCCAGGGGACGTTGCCGACCATACGATTCCACCTTGGAACCACTGGTAGCAGCCGCCGCCCGGGCCCATGCAGTTGATGTCCCCGAGCGGGTAGCCCATTGGTCCCCACGCCCAGTTCTTCTGCTCGTACAGTGCTTGAAAACCGTCGGTACGAACGGTGGCCGCGGCCGTCGTCGGCGACCACCAGGTGATTCCCTTCTCGAACCACTGATAACAGCCGCCGTGAGGGGCCGTGCACACTTCCTCGCCGAGCGGAAGGCCTAGGGCCGCATATCCGCCGTCGGCAAAGTATTTCGCGCCCGTCGGGGTGGTTCTAAGTACCCCCTGAGCGCTGGGGTTTGAGTTATCCAAGGTTGGCTGCCAGAAGGCCGTCCCATTCTGGAAGTCTTGCGTGCAGAGGAGGTTCGACGGGCAGCTTTGGTTAGCGATCGGTGGGCCGTAGGAGGTAGCGATCGCTTGGCTGTACCACTTTGCGAATGGACCGGCGACTACGAAACCACTTGGGGCGGGGATTGGCGGCGTGGTTGCGCCTGCCGGCAATTGTGTCGGTGCCGTTGTCTCTGGGAGAGACGTCGCAGCGAGCGCGGGCGCAGTCACACCGCCACAGATAACAGCACCAGCGGCTAACGCGGACAGGAGGATCCGAGCGATCCTCCGACCGCGGAATTTGGTAGCACGCATGCGTAGTCCTTCCCCAGTAACGCCCCTCCGACGGGTGGCACTAGGGGAGAATATCCTGCGCGAGCAATCGGTGGAGTAGACACGCTCTAGCCGCCGCTTTGGTGACTTCACCTCCAGACGCGCACTCTCCGTAAATCCTGCGCCTCAGATGCACCTATCTTGCCGCTCTGGGGATTAGCATTACCGAAGGCCCGCCCTGGGCCGATTCGCAGAATTGGGGAGACGACGAATGAGCAATCCGGCTGGCTGGTATCCGGACCCGTCTAATGCGCCTCAGACGCGGTATTGGGACGGCGATTCATGGAGCAACGACGTTCGACCTTTCGGGCCGCCAGATGCCGTGCAGGCGGCGCCAGAGGCACCACGGAAACGGCGAGGCAATGGCTGGATCATCGCGGGATGCCTAATCGCTTTCGTGGGCATCTTCCTTGGCTTTATTGCCGCAAGCACGACAAACGTTGACACTTACGGGCACACCACACAGGGCGGTCCAACTATCGCCACGTTCCTTGTCATTGGCCTAGGGCTGGCCCTGGTCGTTGTTGGATTCTGCATAAGGCTTTTTGCCGCAGTCGAGAAACGCTAGTACACGAAACAGCGCGGGCGAATAGTCCGCCGTAAGCAATACGATCAGCACGCGGCCGGACTTTCGCCGGCCTGAAGCGGCGACTACCTAAGATTGGGACAATTCAGCATGGGCAGACTCTTTGACGGTCCTTGGCCGATCATCATCATTTTTCTTATCGTCATCGGCGGCGTAGTCGCCCTGGTGATGTCCCTCACGAACAAGTCAAGGAAGGTCGACCAAGCCTTCCTTGGGGCCGTAGTCCCGCCACAGGGCTCAGCAACCGGAGTCTACGGCCCTGGCGGAAGCGCCGGGTTGCAGCCGCACCTGTACATGCAAGGCATGAGTCACCGTTCCACCGCTACAACCTTCGGTGTCATCGGGTTGTTCGTCCTAGGTATCGTCTTTGGGCCGTTGGCGCTCGTACAGGCGAACAAAGCGGAGGCTCTCGGGGTCAAGGCAACAGCCGGCAAGGTGCTGGGTTGGATCAGCGTGGCCTTCGCCATACTGTGGCTGCTTTTCATCGTCGGCCGCATATTCTGACCTAGAACGCCGACCTTTACTATTGCCGCAGCGGTCCAATCGAAAATGGGGGTACGTACCTTGGAGTTCAGTAAGTCGGCGGGCGTGTTCCTCTCCGGCATCATCTTTATCGTCGGTGGCTCCGTCCTGTCCTGGGCCTTCAGCTACTTCGCAGGCGTGTTGGTTTCGCGCAATTCCGACCCCCAGCTATTTGTGATCTTGGCGTATTGTGCACTTGGCTTGGTACTTCTGGGGTTCATTCAACTGGTGGTGGCGGCGTATCGCGCCCTCGTGAAGATTGATGCGCTACACGTGCCAGCGCCGAGGGCCGCTGAGTCTGAGTGGCATAGGTAGCGGACACTGCAGGGATTCCATGTCCAACGACGGGGCACCGCGCCCGCGGCCAACGCGATCCAACTGACCAAGACGGCAAGAGGGGCAGAAACGAGCGCATGAACGAGACAGCGGATGCTTCGGCAAACCTCATCGGGTCTCTTGCCGGGGCGATATTTGGAGCTGCAATCGGCGGCTCCGAGGGTGCGATCATCGGAGCGATTGCAGCGCCCGCGGTGGAAGAAACGGGACGACACATATTAGCTAGTGTTTTGAGCTTCAGGGAACGGAAACGAATCGATACCGCGCTGAATTCCGCGGGGCAACAGGTTCGAAGTCTCTACGCCGAAGGATACAAACTGCGGGCGGATGACTTCTGGCAGGCGCGCGGAGGCTTTCCCCCGCCTGCCCAAGAGGTCCTGGAAGCGGTGCTCTTGGCAGCAAAACGAGACCCTGAGGAGCGGAAGGCCACCTACATGGGGCGCATGTTTGCCCACATTGCCTTCGACGACGGGATTTCTCCATCTGCAGCACACTGGGCAGTTACGACCGCCGAGGCCCTCTCCTGGTCTCAATTTCAGCTTCTAGCGGTCGTTGCTCGGGCTGAACAACTGGATGTAAACGGGATAGTCGTTGGAAAATCAGGGGAAAATTGGGACAGCTACGCTCTTCACTGTGACCTCAGAGAGCTGGGTATCGACAACAGACATCTGATATTTGGCGGCGAGGAAAAAACTTGGAACAAGATCTCGCTACCGTCCTCCGCCTTGCAGACCTTCCACTTCGGAAGCGGAGGAACCTTGCTGCACGGGCTGCTCGGGCTTGAAGGCATTCCTATCGATGACCTCGTGGATGTTGTAACGCGTTTGCGAGCCCCCATCTCAGGTTGAAATGGGGGGGGTACGGAGCCGGGGACCAGGGATCTGACGAAGGGTTTCGGGAAGGGATTCCAAACAGGAAAAGCCCCCCACCTCGTAGAGCGTGCTGGGGGATAGGTGCCCGCCAGTGACCGTGGGAACAGCAGACCCTTACGACCGGACTGCGCAAACTCGGCTATGTGGGCCTTGAGCATCTCCATTAGGTGTGGCGGAACAGCCACGTCGCGGATTCCCGCGTCTGACTTCGGCTTGCCCACGATGACATTGCCGTCAGCTCTGACGACTCCCCGGCGGACGTGCAGCACGCCGTTCTTTGCGTCGACATCGTCGCGGCGAAGTTCAACGAGTTCACCGAACCGGAGGCCGCACCATGCGGTCAAGAGGGTCAAGGTCTTGTATTTCGCCGGCATGGCCTGGACCAGTGACGTGATCTCCGTCAAGCTTGCCAGCCTAATCTTGTGCGCGCGCTTGGAGGTGCCGGCACCCTGGATGTGGCATGGGTTGGCCGGGATCAGTTCGTCCTCGACGGCGGTGGCGAGGACGGTCCGCAGGAGGCCGTAGGCGTGAGCTTTGGACCTTGGGGCCGAACTTAAGCTTGAGTGCCATTCTCGTACCAGCGGGGCAGTGATGGCCACCAGTTTGATGTCGGCGAACTTCGGCAGAATCTTGGCATCAAGCAGTGACCGGTAATGTGCGCGGGTGCGTGGCTTTAGTTCTCGCTCGGTGATCCCTTTTTCGGCGAAGGGGCCAAAAGCGCCGTTCTGTTTGTTTACTGCCTGGGCTGTTCCCCAAGCTCCGTTGCTAATCTCGCGGCGTCGGTCGGACAGCCACGCCTCAGCATCCTCCTTGGTGTCAAACGTGTGTGGCGCTAGGTGCTTCACGGTGTATGGCCCGACATAATGAGTTTGGTAACGCTTGGATGGGAGCTTTCGGATAGCTCCGAAGCCTCGCCTTGAGGTGGCCATGATTCTCCGTTCGTGCAACATACGTGCAATAACGGTGTAATTCAGTGTCCTCTTGTGTACTTCTATGGCAGGCGCTACTGTTTCGCATATTCGCTGATCAGGGCCGGTTTTGCCGATACCAACCAGTATCACCAGTACCTAGGCAACACTGGTTCGAACCCAGTATCGCCCACCAAGAAGAGGTCCTGTGCGAAACATTGTTCATGTTTCGCACAGGACCTCTTGTCGTTGCTCGAGAGTTCCTGGCTCAAGCCGATACTCAAGCCGATTGAGGCCCGCTCACGCGGGAGGCACTGCCCTGACCACCCGGTTCCTTCCGAGGGACTTGGCTTCGTAGAGGGCCGCATCGGCGGCGGCGATCATCGCCGCGAGGTCGACTGCGCCGAATTGGGTTGAGGTGACTCCGTAACTCACCGTCGGAAGGTGGATGTCGACGAGGTTTTTGCTTGCCGCCAAAGAGCGATTGATGTCGCCCGCGATGCTTTCAGCCCGCTCCTGGCTGGCTCCCGGCAAGAGCAAGATGAATTCTTCGCCCCCGTATCGTCCGACCAGGTCGGTGGATCGTACGGACTCGGAGCACGCAGCAGCGAATGCCTGAAGGGCGGCGTCACCGGCGGCATGACCAAACTCGTCGTTGATCGCTTTGAAATGGTCCAGGTCGGCCAGGATCAAGGAGGCGACGGAGCTTGTGGCGTGCAGTCGCTCGAGTTCCTTGGTAGCCAGGTCCATGAACGTGCCACGGTTGAGGAGCCCCGTCAGGTTGTCGCGTGCAGCACGTTCGCTGAGCCGGTTGATCAACTGATCGTTGCTCAGGGCTGTCATGCTGAAAGAGACGGCAACCAGGAGTATCAGCGTGACCAGGCTGGCCATTGAGGGGCCGAAATACAGGCGGAAGTTCGGTCCACTTGGACCTTCGACGAGGTACACGGACAGGCGGCAGAAATAGTAGGCGGCAAGGAATCCCGCGGCCAGGGCCATCGACTTGTGCACGTGGGAGTAGCTGGAATCCAGCAGCCATAGATCGCGGGACGCCAGCGCGATGCCCACCGTCATGAATCCCAGATAGACCAGGCCCCCGGACCAGGTGTTGTAACCGGGGCTTTCCAAAACGGAGGCGAGGGCCGTGACGCCGCAGGCCGCTGCAAATTGCCATCTCGGCGGCGGCAACATCCTGAGGGACCGGGCGCCGGTCCACACACTGAACGCTCCGCCCACCAAGAGGACGTTTCCCGAGGGGTTCGCCCAGATTTGGTACGGCGTGCCGTTGAGCAGGAAAGCAAGGTTCCCTGCAAGGAAGAACAGGAGGGCGATGCACCACCACCCGTTGTAGGACGACCGTGTGCGCCTGAACGATGCGTAGAACAAGAGGAGCAGCGTAAGAGCGACCACGCCAAGGGCGACTCGCAGTGTTGTTATATCGAGGACCAAGATTCGCTCCCGTAGCCGAGGACGTGACCAATTATGGCACCGGGAGTCGGAGAACCCCGTGCGCCATGCGTGAGGGGCACATTAATTACCGGGTGAGGTCCCGTCGGGAGCCACCAGAGCTCCGCATCTTCTTGTCAGCGGTGTGTGAAAGAGTTTTCCCATGACAGATCCACTGCTTGCCCATGCCACCGAATACGGCCGGATGTATGCCCGGTCCACGTCCGAGACCTTCTCGGTCCCTTCCATCACCACGGTGATCGGCCAGCAGGCCCACTCCCTGGACGGCTGGTTCGGCTACATGGGTGCCAGCAGCCTGGCGAAAGACCCTGAGCTCCCACAGCACCTTTCCAGTCCTGCCAAGATGAGGCAGGCCGTCAACAAGGCAGCAAAGGCTGCGGAGGTGTACCGGGACGATGCCGCACGCCGTGGCGACCGCGTGCATAACTACTGCGAGCAAGTGGCCCTCCGCGCTCTCGGACGTCCGCACCGCGTGAAGGAAACGCGCGACGAGCTCGCTTCACATGGCGAGGAGGCCTTCGCGGCCCGTTTCGATGAGTGGTGGGAGCTGTACCGGGTGGAGCCCATTGCGCCGGAGATCACTGTGTGGAACGCCAGCGTTGGCTATGCCGGAACCCTGGACCTCGTCGCCAAAATCAACGGCAGGGTTTGCCTGATCGACTACAAGACCAAAGGCACCACCCGCGATGGAACAGTGAAACCCCTCGACGACAAGGTGGTGATGCAACTGGTTGCGGGCATGAAGGCCGAAGAAAGTCTTGTGGATCCAGTGGCAGGGGAGTGGGAGCCGTGGAAATACGGTGAAAACCCTGTCCTGCTCGCGGTGGCTATCGGCGAGACCGAGGTGCGTCCCCAGCGCGCCAACCCGGACGTCCTCAAGCACCACTGGTGGAAGTTCTGCGCCTTGAAACGGGTGTGGGAGATGTCTGCCGATGTGGCCGCGGCCGGAACGGCGCTGCTCCCTGTAGCTCCGCCGTCGTACCCTGCCGCCGCGGCGCCCGCGGCCTCAACTAAACTGGCCTAGGCCCCTTTTGCCGGGACCCAAGCTTCGCCGATCGTGAGGAAAGACAGCACATGGCCATTTTGAGTATCCGTATCATCGGCGACCCCGTGCTCCGCACGGTTGCTGATCCAGTCACGGAATTCGGGCCAGAGCTCGCCAAACTCGTGTCGGACATGACCGAGACCATGGAAGACGTGGACGGTGCCGGGCTCGCCGCGCCGCAGATCGGCGTCAGCCAGCGGGTCTTCACTTACCGGATCGGGGGTGTGGAAGGCCACATCATCAACCCCGTGCTCGAGAGCAGCGATGACTTCCAACCTGACGAGGTAGAAGGCTGCCTCTCCATTCCCGGACTCGCGTTCCCGGTTCGCCGCCGCAGGACCACCCGCGCCACCGGCGTGGACCTGAACGGCAACCCCGTGTCCGTTGAGGCGGAGGGCATGCTCGCCCGCTGCTTCCAGCACGAGACCGACCATTTGGACGGGATCCTGTTCACGGACCGACTGGAGGGTGAGGACCGGAAAACCGCCCTCCGTGCCATCCGCGCAGCGAACTACCACTCCGTGACTGAACGGACCACCGCCAAGAGGGCCAACACTGTGGGCTCGAGCTTCGGCAGCTTCGGAGCCGCCGAATGAGGGTGCTTTTCGCCGGCACCCCGGCTGTCGCAGTCCCTTCCCTTGACGCGCTGATCGAGGCCGGTTTTGAGATCGCGGCGGTGCTTACCAGGCCGGACGCCCCAACCGGCCGCAAACGGATCCTGACGCCGTCGCCTGTGGCAGCACGTGCAGCTGAACTCGGCATCGACATCATCCACGCCTCGAAAGTGGACGCCGGGACCACCGAGCGGATCGCTTCGTACGAGCCTGACGTCGCAGCGATCGTCGCCTATGGGGGCCTCGTCCCCAAGGCCGCGCTCGGAGTACCGCGCCACGGCTGGATCAACCTCCACTTCTCCCTCCTCCCTGCCTGGCGCGGCGCCGCACCGGTCCAACGTTCAGTCATCGCCGGCGACGACATCACCGGAGCTGCTACCTTCCTCCTCGAGGAAGGACTCGACACCGGACCGGTCTTCGGGACGTTGACGGAAACCGTACGCCCTGAAGACACGGCCGGCGACTTGCTGGAGCGGCTCTCGCGGAGCGGAGCGATCCTGCTCACCCAGACCCTCTCCGCCGTTGAGTCCGGCAAAGCGGCCCCCCAGCCCCAGCAAGGCGACGTCTCGCTCGCGCCCAAACTGACGCTCGACGACGGCCGGCTCGAGTGGACGCAACCGGCCCTCGCCATCAACCGCAGGTCCCGTGGGGTCACGCCCGAACCGGGAGCATGGACCATGCTCGACGGACAGCGCGTCAAGCTGGAGCCTGTAGCTTTGCGCCCGGACATCCGGGACCTTGCACCCGGCGAGGTCCGGGTTGACGGCAAAAACGTCCTGGTCGGGACCGGATCACATGCAGTTCAGCTCAGGGGGATCCAGCCTGCGGGCAAGAAGATGATGCCGTCGGCCGATTGGGCCCGTGGTTTGGCAACACCAGAAAGCGTGGAATTCGAATGAATGAGTCCGGCCGGCGCGGCCCCAACAACAGTGGGAACAGGGACGGCGGGGGCCACGGCAACCGCGGTCCCCGCGGCGAAAGCAACCGCGACGCCCAAGGCCGCGAACGCAACAGGGGCCCGCAACGCGGTTTCTCCACCAACGCACCGTCCCAGCGGACCCGGCGCGCGGATCCGGCACGATTGGTGGCGTTCGAAGTCCTGCGCGCAGTCGCTTCGGAAGACGCGTACGCAAACCTCGTGCTGCCTTCACGGATCCGACATCACCACCTCGACAAGCGCGACGCCGGATTCGCCACCGAGCTGAGCTACGGGGCACTGCGCGGCCAGGGGATGTACGACGCCGTCCTGGCCGAGTGTGTCGACCGGCCCCTCGCCCAGCTGGATCCGGCAGTCCTGGATGCGTTGCGACTTGGTGCCCACCAATTGCTCGCGATGCGCGTTCCTGCCCACGCCGCACTCGACCAGACTGTCGGGCTGGCCCGCGCGGTCATCGGAGCAGGCCCGTCGTCGCTCATCAACGCGGTGCTCCGGAAAGTGACCGCAAGGACGCTTCCGGAGTGGCTGGACCACCTGCTGGAAAACGAGACCGACGAGACCAGGATCGCTTCCGTACGCCACGCGCACCCGGAATGGATTGTGAGGGCGCTGCGCCAATCGCTCGTCATGCACGGCCGTCCCGCGAGCGAAATCAACGAGCTGCTCGAAGCCGACAACGCGGCCCCTGTGGTGAACCTGGTGGCGTTGCCCGGCATCGGCAACCTTGATGAAGCACTTGAAAGCGGGGCTACTCCCGGCGAACTCGTCATCGACTCGGCGCTGTCCAGCGGCGGCGACCTCGGGCGCATGTCCTCCATCCGCGAAGGCACTACACGCGTCCAGGACGTCGGATCCCAGTTGGTAGCCCGCGCCGTCGCGGCCGTGGACCTCGGACGGGGCGCCAAGGAAGGCGAGAAGTGGCTGGACCTTTGCGCCGGCCCCGGTGGCAAGGCCGCGCTGCTGGCCGCCCTCGCCCGCCAGGAAGGTGCGAGCCTCTTGGCCAATGAACCCGCAGAACACCGGGCGAAGCTGGTCAGCCAAGCCCTCTCGGCGGTTCCGGCGGACGCCTGGAGCGTGCGGGTAGGCGATGGCCGCGACGTCGGCAAGGAACAACCGGAAACCTTCGACCGGGTTCTGGTCGACGTTCCCTGCAGCGGCCTTGGCGCGCTGCGCCGCCGCCCCGAATCACGGTGGCGCCGGACGCCCAAGGACCTTGCCGATCTCGGTCCGTTGCAGCGTGAATTGCTCAACTCGGCCATCGACGCCGTCAAACCGGGCGGAGTGGTGGCGTACGTGACGTGCTCCCCGCACCCAGCCGAAACCACCGCCGTCGTCAGCGATGTCCTGCGCAAGCGGGAAGACCTGGAGCAGATCGACGCCGGTGCGGCCTTGGACTCGGTCAGCCTGACCGGCAACCTCGGCGCCGGGCACGAGTTGACAGCACAATTGTGGCCGCACGTGCATCAAACCGATGCGATGTTCCTGGCGCTTATCCGGAAGAAGCCGTAACCTTCGGCGCCTTTCCCCGGCTGAAAGTCCCGCGTGCCTAAGCTGGAGAATTGCCAACACCACCAGACCGCCACCAACACTGAGGGAACTGCCTTGACTGAGTGCTGTATCAACCCGAGCATCCTGTCCGCGGACTTCGTGAACCTGGAAGCCGAGCTGAAGAGAATCAGCAACGCCGACGCCGTCCACGTCGATGTCATGGACAACCACTTTGTCCCGAACCTGACGCTCGGCCTGCCGGTCGTGGAGCGGATCCAGGCTGTGAGCCCGGTCCCGCTGGACGCCCACCTGATGATCGCCGACGCCGACCGCTGGGCGCCGGCCTACGCCGATGCCGGTGTGGCTTCCGTGACCTTCCACGCGGAAGCGGCGATGGCTCCCATCAAGCTCGCCCGTGAGCTCCGTGCCCGCGGTGCCAAGGCTGGTATGGCCCTTCGTCCGGCCACGCCCGTGGAACCCTACCTGGACATGCTTAGCGAGCTGGACATGCTCCTTATCATGACCGTGGAGCCTGGCTTCGGCGGGCAGTCCTTCCTCGACGTTACGCTGCCAAAGATCCGGCGGGCGCGGGCGGCGATCGAGGGTTCAGGTATCGGCGTCGCAATCCAGGTCGATGGCGGCGTCACGGAAGAGACCATTGTCCGGGCAGCAGAAGCCGGCGCGAATGTGTTCGTTGCCGGATCCGCCGTCTACGGCCATGCGGACCCCGCTGCGGCTATTGAGCGGCTGCGCGCCGCCGGCCTCGCGGCAATGTGACAACAATGACGCAATTGCCTGCATATTGGTCAGGGAATACATCGGCCATTGCTCCAGTTGTGTCAGAATAGCAATACACATACGTGCTCCGGGGTCGGTGTAATTCCGAACCGGCGGTTATAGTCCGCGACCCGCGAGCCATCGCGTTTCCTTCACGGGAATCACGACGGCGGACGGTTGAACTGGTGGAATTCCAGTACCGACAGTTAAAGTCTGGATGGGAGAAGCACGTACAGTCATGCTTGGGCGTTGCGTGCGCCCGGCATTGCGCTGTCGTACACCCCCGGAGCCATCGCGGCATTCGAGGGAAGGAACGACATGGACTTTCTGCGATGGCTCTTCGAAGCACAGATTCCCGTAGGTGGATCTGTCCTTGTTCTTCGCGAAGTGCTAGGCAATATTTTCGGGCTCGCCAGCGCCCTGGGCGGCATGCGCCGCAAAGTCTGGGCATGGCCCATCGGGATCGCAGGAAACATGCTCCTGTTGACGGTCTTTCTTGGCAACGTTTTCGGTGCCGCCTCGCCGGCAACCCTGTGGGGCCAGGCCGGACGTCAGATCATGTTCATCAGCGTCGCCGCCTACGGCTGGTACCGCTGGCGGCAGGGCCTCCAAGCAGGGACCCACGGCCGCGCCATCGTGCCCGGCTGGGCAAGCCCCAAAGTGCGGATCGGAATGGTGGCCTCCATGATTGCGGGAACCGCTGCCCTGACTCCCGTCTTCGATTCCATGGGTTCGTACCCTCCTGTATGGGCAGACGCCTGGACCTTCATGGGTTCACTCCTGGCGACGTATGGCATGGCACGAGGATGGACCGAATTCTGGCTGATCTGGGTTGCCGTGGACATTGTCGGAGTTCCGCTGCTATTCAGCGCGGGCTATTTTGCCAGCGCTTTCATGTACCTCTTTTACGGGTTCTTCACACTTGCCGGATTCTTTGTCTGGTGGCGTGCGGACCGACGTGAAGGCCAACCGCTCAGGCCAACGCCCGAGCCGGAAACCGTGGGAGCCCTCACATGAACGACGCCTCGAAGCTGGATTTCCCGGAGGCTGAGTCTGCCGCCATGGAGACCGCATTGCACGTGGCCCTCCGGGGACACCGTGGCGCCAATCCCTTGGTGGGAGCGGTTGTGCTCGGGCCCAACGGGGAGCAACTCATCACGGGCTACCACCGCGGCGCCGGCACGCCCCACGCCGAGGCGGACGCGATCGCGAAAGCGCAGGCAAGGGGCCTCGACCTCGCCGGAACAACCATGGTGGTGACCTTGGAGCCCTGCAACCACATAGGCCGCACGGGACCGTGCTCCCAGGCGATCATTGACGCCGGCATATCGCGCGTGGTGTACGCCGTCGACGACCCCCACGACCCGGCCGCAGGAGGTGCCGGCAGACTTCGCGCTGCCGGCGTGGACGTGCGGTCCGGGCTGGACGCCGCCGAGGCCTGGAAACTGAACCGCGAGTGGTTCAATGCGGTGGAGGCGAGGCGCCCGTTCGTCACGCTTCACATTGCGCAGACCCTCGACAGCAGGATCGCGGCTACCGACGGGACCAGCCAATGGATCTCCAGTCCGGAATCGCTCGCCGACAACCACGGACTGCGCCGCCTGATTGACGCCATCCTGGTGGGCACCGAAACCGTCCTGGTGGACAACCCGCGGCTGACGGCGCGGGAGCCTGATGGCGAAGTATCGCAAAGCCAGCCACTCCGGGCCGTCATGGGGCTGCGGGATGTCCCTTCGGATGCCGCTGTCCGGGGGAGCGACGGAAAGTTCATCCACCTGCCAACCCGCGATCCTGCCGAAGCTTTGGAGTTGCTGTTCGCCGAAGGCGTCCGGCACGTCATGGTGGAGGGCGGCTCCCGCATCCTGAGCGCCTTCCTCGCCGCGGGTCTCGTGGATGAATTGATCGTCTATCTTGCGCCCACCCTGCTGGGCTCCGGTACACCTGCCCTGACGGATCTCGGCATCTCCACCCTCGCCGACGCCCAGCGCTGGAACTGGGACGACGCCGGTGGCGGTGCGGTCCATGCGCTGGGTCGCGACCTCAGGCTGCATTTGAGGTCCGGACCATCGGACGGAAACAAACCGGCTTGGACGAAGTCCCATACCGAACACCACGAACCATTTCCGGGCAAGGACGCCTCGGAGACAACCACAGGAGGACATTGATGTTTACCGGAATCGTTGCTGAACAAGGCACGGTCCTGTCCGTCGAGCACGACGGCGAGGCCAGCGCCACGCTGCGCCTCATGGCACCCAGCACCACGGAGGGGCTTGGCTTGGGCGGCTCCATCGCCGTTAACGGCGTGTGCCTCACCGCGACGGACATCGACGGCCGGGAGTTCAGCGTCGACGTCATGGGCGAAACCCTCGTCCGAACCACTATCGGCGAACTGACTGCGGGCGACACCGTGAACCTCGAGCGTTGTGTCCAGGCGGGCGGACGCCTGGACGGCCACGTTGTCCAAGGCCACGTCGACGGCGTCGGGCACCTTCTGGAGCGCGAGTCGCTGGGCAACTGGGACCGCCTCCGCTTCGCAGTGCCGGCCCCGCTGGCGCGCTACATCGCCGAAAAAGGGTCGATCGCCGTCGACGGCGTTTCACTCACCGTAACCGCCGTCAGCCCGGCCGAAGAAGAGAACCCCTGGTTTGAAGTGGGACTCATTCCCACCACGCTGGACGAAACCGGGCTCGGGGCCAAGGCCACAGGCGGACGCGTCAACCTCGAGGTGGACGTCCTCGCGAAATACACCGAGCGCCTGCTCTCCTTCCGTTCGCCGGCAACTGCCGCTGGGGCTGCCCAGTGAGCGCCGCACACAACGGCAGCACCACAGTGGTGCGCCAGGGGCTGGACCCCGTTGAAAAGGCACTGCAGGCAATGGCAGCCGGCCGTCCCGTCATTGTTGTGGACAATGAAGACCGCGAAAATGAAGGCGACATCATCTTTGCCGCCGAACACGCGACGCCTGCCCTCATGGGCTGGACCATCCGTTACAGCTCGGGAGTCATTTGCGTTCCCCTCGAGGGTTCGCGGGCCGATGCCCTGGCGCTGCCGCCCATGGTCCTGGTCAATGAAGACGCCAAGGGCACTGCCTACACGGTGTCCTGCGATGCCGCTTTGGGCGTCAGCACCGGTATTTCCGCCACGGACAGGGCCTTGACAGCCCGGATTCTGGCTGATTCGAGCAGCACGCCGTCCTCGATCACCCGGCCCGGGCATATTTTTCCGCTCCGGGCCGTTAATGGGGGAGTGCGTGAACGTCCGGGACACACGGAAGCGGCAGTTGATCTCTGCAGGCTTGCGGGGCTCGCCCCGGTGGGCGTGATCGCCGAGTTGGTACATGACGATGGTGAAATGATGCGCCTGGACAGCCTCCGGGAGTTCGCTGCCGAGCACGGATGTCCTCTGATTTCGATCGAGGATCTCGTGGCTTATGTTGTAGCGTCGGAGGCTGAGGACCAGGTTGCAATTCCGGCAGGAAACGAGGAGCAGCGATGACCACAGCGACAACGCACGACGGCGGCTCGACCGCGCGCGCAGTGCATCCCGTGAGCGGCGGCCCGATTGTCCAGCTACCCACCGCTTTCGGTGAGTTCGTGGCACAGGCGTGGACTGACCTTGCAACCGGGGCGGAGCACCTGGCGGTGAGTTCCCCGAAGGTCCCGCTCGCAGGGAAGGCCCCGTTGGTGCGCCTTCACTCGGAGTGCCTCACGGGCGACGTTTTCGGTTCGTACCGCTGCGATTGCGGCGAACAGCTGGCCTACGCCCTTGAGCTGATCCGCGAAGAGGGCGGCACCCTGCTCTACCTGCGCGGACAGGAAGGCCGCGGCATAGGCCTTGCAAACAAGATCAAGGCCTACGCACTTCAAGAGGCCGGATTCGACACGGTCGAGGCCAATGAGCAGCTCGGGCTGCCGGTGGACGCCCGTTGCTACAAAGCCGCAGCCCAGATCCTTGCCGAGATGGGCCTTCACGAAATCCGGCTCCTGAGCAACAACCCGGACAAGCAGAACCGGCTTGCCGCGGCTGGCGTGAAGGTTGTCGAGATGGTGCCCACCGAGGTTCCGTCCCGTGAAGAAAACCTGCGCTACCTTCAGACCAAGAAGGACCGCATGGACCACCGCCTGACCCTCGGTGACACTGAGCCGGCGGGTACCCATGCAGCTGCCGGCACTTTTGACCTCGAACAAGACTGAACTGCACTCACAAGACTGAACGGATTACCACACACCCATGAGCGGACACGGCGCCCCTACCATCGACCTCACCACCCTCAACACGGAGGAAACCCACCAGCTGAAACTCGCCATCGTTGCTGCCAGCTGGCATACCCAGATCATGGACGGGCTCCTCGACGGGGCGCTGCGTGCCGCAAAGGAAGCCGGCATCGCCGAGCCCACCGTGCTGCGCGTCCCTGGATCCTTTGAACTTCCCGTCGCAGCGGCAAGGCTCGCCCCGCATTTCGACGCCGTCGTCGCCCTCGGCGTCGTCATCCGCGGAGGCACGCCGCACTTTGAGTACGTGTGCCAGGCGGCGACGTCGGGACTCACTGAAGTCAGCGTCCGCACCGGCGTGCCGGTGGGCTTCGGCGTGCTCACGTGCGACACCGAGCAGCAGGGCCTGGACCGCGCCGGACTGGAAGGCTCGTCCGAGGACAAGGGACACGAAGCCGTGACCGCCGCGCTCTCCACCGCTCTGACCCTCAAGCAGTACACCTAGCAAATCGACGAAAGGGATGTGGGCGTGCTGGCGCACATTGTGCGTTCGCTCACATCCCTTCCGTCATGCAATGACCCGACGGGCGGTCACCGGCCCCGAGCAAGTAGGCTGTATGGCGTGAAGAATTTCGAGACGCTGTTCGCAGAACTGAGCGAAAAGGCAGCGACCCGCCCGGCAGGCTCCCGCACCGTCGCCGAATTGGACTCCGGAATCCACGGCATCGGCAAGAAAGTCGTGGAGGAAGCAGCCGAAGTCTGGATGGCTGCAGAGTACGAATCCGATGAAGCCGCGGCCGAGGAAATCTCCCAGTTGCTCTACCACCTGCAGGTCCTGATGCTCGCCAAGGGTCTGAGCCTGGAAGACGTTTACAAGCATCTCTAGCCACGTCCGCTCTGGTCAGGACCTGAAGAGGTCCTGGCAGTGCCCCAGCGTGGCCCCAGCGCTCACTGCACGTCCCTCTGCGGACAGTGCCGTGGGCACAATGCCTGAAACATCCCCTTCCACTCCCCAAGAAAGTCCCAAATGCTGCGAGTAGCCGTCCCCAACAAGGGGTCCTTGTCCGAAGCCGCCTCCGCGATGCTGACCGAGGCGGGATACCGCCAGCGCCGCGATACCCGCGAACTCGTCATGGTCGATCCCGACAACGACATTGAGTTCTTCTTCCTCCGCCCCCGGGACATCGCCGTGTATGTGGGCCAAGGAACGCTCGACGTCGGCATCACCGGCCGCGACCTCCTGCTGGACGCGCAGGTCGAAGCAGAAGAGCTGCTTCCCCTTGGCTTCGCCGCGTCCACCTTCCGTTTCGCCGGCCCCGTCGGCGACTTCTCCGGCGTCGAGCAGCTTGAAGGCAAGCGCCTCGCCACGAGCTACGACGGCCTCCTGCGCGACTACCTCGCCGAGCGCGGCGTCAAAGCCAAGGTGGTCCGCCTCGACGGCGCCGTTGAGTCTTCCGTGCGTCTCGGCGTCGCTGACGCGATCGCCGACGTCGTCGAAACCGGAAACACGCTCAAAGCCGCCGGAATGGAGATCTTCGGCGAGCCCATCCTCAAGTCCGAAGCTGTCCTGATCCGCCGCACCGGCGAGGGTGGTGCCGCAAACGGCACCGCGAAGGAGATCGAGGTCCTGATCCGGCGCCTGCAGGGCGTGCTCGTCGCCCGCCAGTACGTCCTCATGGACTACGACATCCGCAAGGACCTCGTGGAAGAAGCCGCCACCCTCACCCCGGGTCTCGAATCGCCGACGGTGTCGCCGCTGCGCGACTCGGACTGGGTTGCCGTCCGCTCCATGGTTCCGAAAAAGGAAACCAACCGGATCATGGATGAGCTGTACGACCTCGGCGCCCGCGCCATCCTGGTCAGCAGCATCCACGCCTGCCGCATCTGACACGAGACAATCCAGGAGTAGCAATGGCTGTAGCAGTTCGGGTCATCCCTTGCCTCGATGTCGATGCCGGCCGTGTGGTCAAGGGCATCAACTTCGAGGGTCTTCGCGACGCCGGAGACCCCGTCGAGCTGGCGCACCGCTATGACAACGCCGGGGCGGACGAACTCACGTTCCTTGACGTCACGGCGTCATCCGGCAACCGGGAAACGACGTTCGACGTCGTTCGACGCACCGCCGAGGAAGTCTTCATCCCGCTGACCGTCGGCGGTGGCGTCCGCGGCGTGGCCGAAGTGGACAAGCTCCTGCGTTTCGGCGCGGACAAGGCCTCCATCAACACTGCCGCCGTCGCGCGCCCGGACGTCATCGACGAGATCACCCGCCACTTCGGCTCCCAGGTGCTCGTCCTTTCGGTAGATGCGCGGCGGACGAGGCCCGGATCCGAACCCACGGCTTCCGGCTTCGAGGTGACCACCCATGGCGGACGCCAGGGAACCGGAATCGACGCCATAGCGTGGGCCAAGGAAGCCGCGGAACGCGGCGTGGGGGAGATCCTCCTCAATTCGATTGACGCCGACGGTACCAAGGACGGCTTCGACCTCGAACTCATCCGCCTGGTCCGCGCGGCCGTCCACATCCCGATCATCGCTTCCGGGGGCGCTGGAGAACCGGCGCATTTCCCGCCCGCAGTGGAAGCAGGCGCCGACGCTGTTCTGGCCGCCTCGGTGTTCCACTTCGGTCCGGATGACATGATCGCCCAGGTCAAGGCAGCGATCCGCGAAGCGGGCTTCCTGGTCCGCTAGTAGTTCCCAACCCAACTAGTCCCCACCGCCCCCCTCGCCTCGCAAGTCCCCACCGGCTCCCAGCCTTCGCAAGCTCAGGCAGGGACCCTCGCCGGTGGGGCCCCACGGCCAGGGAACCCTGGCGGCGTGGGCCCACGCAGTTGTTGTCGTTATGAAGGCTCATAACGACAACAACTGCGAGCCAGTTGGGTTAACGCGGCCTGGGGTAAAGCGCGGGTCAGAGGCCGACTTCGGCTGACTGGAGGAGAGCGACGGCGTCCGGCTGGCCCTCAAAGGTGACCAGCGCGTGATGCGTGCGGCCGTGGGCGTGCATCAGGAGTTCACCGGGATCGCCCACGATGGCAACCGATACGGGAGCCCGCTTGGCAACATGGCGGGGACCCGTGGGGCGGACCAACACGATCCCGAGGTCCACGCCGCGGTAGAGAATGGCGGCGCGCTTGATCAATTCATCCCACAAGGCGTCCGAGTATTCCTCGTCCAGGGCCCGGGGCGCCCAGCGGTCTCCGGCGCGGCGGATGTCTTCCGTGTGAACAAAGTATTCAATGAGGTTGGAGGACTCGTCGAGGGCCTTGATCTTGAGGGGAGACAAAGCCGGCGGCCCCGCACGGAAGGTATTCACCAAATCGGCGTAATCTTCCGTGGTTTTCAGCTTGGACGCCAGTTTGGCCGTGGCTTTGTCCGAGGCCCTGGCCATGCTCTTGATGAGCAAGCCGATTCCGACAGCCGCTTTACGCTCCCGCAAGTACAAGTGCGCCGCGAGGTCCCTTGTCAGCCAGCCTTCGCAGAGCGTGGGGGAGTCAGGTCCGGCCGCCAGGAGTGTTTCGGCCAGTACTTCGCGGGAGGGATCGACGAAATGCATCACTTGTGAAACTAGCACGAGACGCGCTCTGTTGCGCAGTGGAACCGCCGCTGAATTTCGGCTCCACACGAGGCACTAGACTTGATCTGATGTCTGAGCAGTCAACACCCCCAGCCACGCCCGCTGCCCCGTTAGCCGCGGAGCCCGCCGTCGTGCCCGCAAGTCCGCTCCCGCACGAGCTGGCCGCCGCGCTGAAGCGCGATTCCGCCGGCCTGGTGGCGGCGATCATCCAGCAGTTCGACACCGATGAAGTGCTGATGCTCGGCTGGATGGACGACGAGGCGTTGCACCGGACCCTGACCACTGGACGCGTGACATTCTTCTCCCGTTCCCGCCAGGAATACTGGCGCAAGGGCGACACCTCCGGGCACGTCCAGTTCGTGAAATCGGTGGCCTTGGATTGCGACGGCGACGCCCTCCTGGTCCGCGTCGACCAGGTAGGCGCGGCCTGCCACACCGGCACCCGCACATGCTTCGATGACCGGAGCCTCGCCGCCGTGACCGGCGCGCGGGACTAGGCCACCACACACCATCCACTGAGGCAAGCACACAAGAAGAGGCGGAGAACACAAACCATGCAGGACCTTGGAATCATCAGCCCGGGCCTGGAGGAGTTCCGCGAACTCGCCGCACATAGCCGGGTCATCCCGGTCCGGCTCAGGGTACTGGCCGACGCGGAGACTCCCATCGGGCTCTACCGCAAGCTGGCCCACGGCCAGCCGGGTACTTTCCTCCTGGAGTCGGCAGCCGTCGGCGGCGCATGGTCACGCTATTCCTTCATTGGTTCACGTTCGCGTGCCACCCTGACCAGCAAGGACGGCCAGGCCCACTGGATCGGCGAGCCTCCCGTCGGCGTGCCGGTAGACGGCAGCCCGGTCGACGCAGTCCGCGACACCATTGCGGCCCTGCAAACCGACCGCTTCCCGGACCTTCCTCCCTTCACCTCCGGACTTGTCGGCTTCCTCGGATGGGAAACCGTCCGGCACTGGGAGAAACTGACCAGCCCCCCGGAGGACGACCTCCACCTGCCGGAACTGGCACTGAACCTCGTGACCGACATGGCTGTCCACGACAACATGGACGGCACCGTCCTGTTGATTGCCAACGCGATCAATTTCGACAACAGTTCCGAACGCGTCGACGAAGCCTGGCACGACGCCGTCGCCCGGGTGAAGCGACTGCTGGACCAGATCAGCACCCCCGTGAAGCAGCCCGTATCCGTGTTGCAGTCTGAAGCCCTGGACTTCGGGTCCAGCGTGCAGGAACGCTGGGACGAACAGGAGTACCTCAACGCGATCGATCGCGGCAAGGAAGCGATCGTCGACGGCGAGGTCTTCCAAGTGGTCATTTCGCGGCGCTTCGAAATGGAATGCGCCGCGGACCCGCTCGATGTCTACCGCGTGCTGCGCAACACCAACCCGAGCCCGTACATGTACCTCTTCAGCTTCGAAGATCCCGATGGCCGGGAATACACGATTGTCGGATCCTCTCCCGAGGCCCTCGTGACGGTCACGGGCAATGAGGTCATCACCCACCCGATTGCCGGTTCGCGGCCCCGCGGCAAGACCGTTGAAGCCGACAAGGCCCTGGCTACCGAGCTGCTCGCGGACCAGAAGGAACGCGCCGAACACCTCATGCTCGTGGACTTGTCCCGGAACGACCTGTCCAAGGTCTGCGTGGCAGGAACCGTGGACGTCACCCAGTTCATGGAGGTGGAACGCTTCAGCCACATCATGCACCTCGTGTCCACGGTGGTCGGAGAGCTGGCCCCCGGAGCTAAGGCATACGACGTGCTCAAGGCGACTTTCCCCGCCGGCACGCTGTCCGGTGCCCCCAAGCCGCGCGCACTGCGTCTCCTGGACGAACTCGAACCGCACAGGCGTGGCATCTACGGCGGCGTCGTGGGTTACCTGGACTTTGCAGGCGATATGGACATGGCGATCGCCATCCGCTCGGCACTCTTGCGTGAAGGGCGGGCGTACGTCCAGGCCGGCGGCGGCATCGTGGCCGATTCCCACAAGCCTTCCGAAGCGCTCGAGACCGTGAACAAGGCAGCGGCTCCGTTGCGGGCAGTGCACACCGCCGGTTCGCTCCACAACATTTCCCCGGACGCGGTTTCCGCGGAGACAGTCGTCGACGGGAACCCCACCCCGTGAGCGCTACCCGGCCTCAGGCGGCCACCGCAAAGCCTCCCGTGTGGGCACGGAAGGGCAACGTCGTCCTCGCCATGGCAATTCTTGCCCTCGCCGTTTTCGGGACCACCACCCAGACTTGGATCAACGTCCGGCTCGATCCCTCTGCCGCGGCGAATGCCGACCTCCACGTTCAGGGGAGCAAGGCCGCGACCGCGGTGACCGCACTCGCCCTCGTCGCCCTTGCCGGGGGACTGGCATCGTCCATCGCGGGCAAGGTTTCACGCTGGATCATTGCAACGATCGTCGTGCTTGCCTCGGCAGGCATCCTTATTGCCGCGGTGACGGTCCTGGCAAATCCCCTCGGTGCGGCGCAGGGAACCATTGCCGCCACCACCGGCATTTCGGGTGGGCAGGCGGCTGCGTCGGCCACCGTGTTCCCCGTGCTCGCGGTCGTGGCTGCCGGCCTGCTCGCTTTGTGTGGTGGTTTGCTGCCGCTCGCCGGCCGGCACTGGAAGGCGCGCACCAAGTACGACGTCGCCAGCCGGGCAGCCCTCGCGGGTTCCGGACCCGTCGACGAGATCGATAGCTGGGACAGCCTCTCGCGCGGAGAAGACCCCACGTAAGACCCGACTGTCCGGACGTCGGACGATGTCCCGGGTGCGGTCAATAAATGGCAGAATGTAAGCAGTATTCATCCTGAGGAGATTTTCACATGAGCAAAACCACAGTGTCCGCGAGCAACGCCCCTGTGACCGCTGCGAGCCACAGCGACGCCATCGGCCACGGCAACAGCCCGGCCGCGTGGACCTGCGTGATTGTCATGCTGGTAGGGGCCTTGGTGTCCTCCATCGCCTTTGTTATCGCCAGCACCCCCATTTTCATCGCCGGCATCGTCGTGATGGTGGCCGGCCTGATTGCCGGCTGGGCCATGCGCAAGGCCGGTTACGGCGTCGACGGCAGCAAGCTGAAGAACGCCGGCCACTGACCGTGACCGTTCTTGATGACATCATCGTCGGTGTCAGGGAGGACATGGAGGCCCGCCGCCGCCTTGTCGGCCTTGACGAGCTGAAAGAACGCGCAACGGCCACCGCTCCTGCACTGAACGCGTGGGCTGCCTTGGGCGGTCCGTCGGCCAGTCGCGACGAACTGAAGGTCATCGCGGAAATCAAGCGCCGCAGCCCCTCCAAGGGCGATCTCGCGAGCATCGTCGACCCCGCTGCGCTTGCGGTGCAATACGCCGACGGCGGCGCCTCCGTGATCAGCGTCCTCACCGAACAGAGGCGCTTCAACGGTTCCCTGGCGGACCTCGACGCGGTGCGTGCCGCCGTCGACATTCCGTTGCTGCGCAAGGACTTCACCGTTGACGAGTACCAGATCTGGGAGGCCCGTGCGCATGGCGCGGACCTCATCCTGCTGATCGTCGCCGTGCTTTCCGATGCACAGCTACGGGAATTCAGCGCGTTGAGCCATGAGCTCGGCATGAACGTCTTGGTGGAAACCCACACGCCCGAGGAAATCGAGCGTGCGGCCGCAGCCCAGGCACGGATCATCGGAGTGAACGTCCGCAACCTCAAGACGCTCGACGTCGACCGCTCCCTGTTTGCCTCGCTCGCCGGAAGCATTCCTGCGGGGGCGGTTGTCGTGGCAGAGTCCGGCGTGCGGAACGCCGACGACGTCGCGCATTATGCCCGGAACGGTGCCCACGCCATCCTCGTGGGCGAAGCACTGGTGAGCGACTCCACCCCGCGCGAGCGGATCAGCGAATTCAAGGCGGCCGGAGCTGCCGCCATCGCCGTCAGGACATGAGACAGGCCTGATTCGCGGCGTGGACCCGGACAGCAGCAGACATCGCGGCTGGTAGCTGTCCTGCGGCCCTGGAAAAACCCAACTACCAACTGAACAGGACGGTGAGACTGATGGTGGACGCATCAACAGCCAACTCGCAAGAGAATGTGGCCGACGCATTCCTACAAGGTGGAGCCTCGCTCCGCAACGCCGCAGGGCCGTACTTCGGCTCGTACGGTGGACGCTGGATGCCCGAGTCCCTCATCGCCGCCCTGGACGAAGTCGAGGACACATTTGAGAAAGCCAAGGCCGATCCTGAGTTCCTTGCCCAGCTGAAGGACCTCAACAAGAACTACTCGGGCCGTCCGTCGCTGCTCACGGAAGCCAAGCGTTTCTCCCAGCACGCCGGCGGGGCCCGCATCTTCCTCAAGCGCGAAGACCTGAACCACACCGGATCCCACAAGATCAACAACGTCCTCGGCCAGGCTTTGCTCGCGAAGCGCATGGGCAAGACCCGCGTCATCGCTGAGACCGGCGCCGGCCAGCACGGAGTTGCCAGCGCCACCGCCGCGGCCCTGCTCGGACTGGAATGCGTCGTCTACATGGGCGCCGAGGATTGCCGCCGCCAGGCACTCAACGTGGCCCGTATGCAGCTCCTGGGCGCCACCGTGGTTCCCGTGACCAACGGATCCCAGACGCTCAAGGACGCCATCAACGACGCCCTCCGCGACTGGGTTTCCAATGTGGACAACACCCACTACTTGCTGGGCACCGCGGCGGGCGCGCACCCGTTCCCGGCGATGGTGCGCTTCTTCCACGAGGTCATCGGCGAGGAAGCGCGCGCGCAGATCCTGGAACAGACCGGCAAACTTCCGGACGCCGTGTGTGCCTGCATCGGTGGCGGTTCCAATGCCATCGGCATCTTCCACAGCTTCCTGGATGACGCTTCGGTGAAGATCTACGGCTTTGAAGCCGGCGGCGACGGCGTCGAAACCGGCCGCCACGCGGCCGCCATCACCCTCGGACGCCCCGGCGTGCTGCACGGTGCCCGGTCCTACCTCATGCAGGACGAAGACGGCCAGACCATCGAGTCCCACTCGATTTCCGCAGGCCTGGACTACCCGAGCGTCGGTCCTGAGCACTCCTACCTCGCGGACATCGGCCGCGTGACGTACGAGCCCATCACGGACACCGAGGCCATGGACGCGTTCCGCCTGCTCTGCCGGACTGAAGGCATCATCCCCGCCATCGAGTCCTCGCACGCCCTGGCCGGCGCCATCAAGGTGGGCAAGCAGCTCACCGAAGGCAAGGAAAACCCGGCCGACACGGTCATCATCGTGAACCTGTCCGGTCGCGGTGACAAGGACGTGGAAACGGCTGCCGAATGGTTCCACATGTTGGATGAAAACGGCAACGTCAAGGGCACCACCCTCTCCACGCGCAAGCCCAAGGGGCCGTCCGAACGCAGCAACCTTGAGATCAGCATTGACGAAGCAAACGGGGGCCAGAACTGATGACTGAGCAGATGAGCAGCAAGTCTGCGGCCGCGATCGACCGCGCGAAGGCACAAGGCCGGGCCGCGTTGATCGGATACCTGCCGGCAGGTTACCCGGACGTTCAGTCAAGCATCGACGCCGGCATCGCCATGGCGCGCAACGGCGCGGACCTCATTGAAATCGGCATCCCGTATTCGGACCCCGTCATGGACGGCGCTGTCATCCAGGCCGCGACCACAGAGGCCATCGCCAACGGCTTCCGCGTCGCCAGCGTCTTCGACGTCGTAGCGGGCATCACCGCAGCTACCGACGCCGCCGTGCTGGTCATGACCTACTGGAACCCGGTGATGCGCATGGGCGTCGACGAGTTCTCACGCCGGCTCGCCGAGGCAGGGGGAGCCGGACTCATCACACCGGACCTCATTCCGGACGAGGCAGCCGAATGGTTTGAAGCTTCGGACAAATACGGACTCGACCGGGTCTTCCTCGTGGCCCCGTCGTCCACTCCCGAACGCCTGGCCATGACGGTGGAGGCAAGCCGCGGTTTCGTCTACGCCGTCTCCATCATGGGTGTCACCGGAGCCCGGCAGTCAGTCAGCAGCGCCGCGGAGAAGGTTGTGGCCGATACGCATGCAGCCGGTGCCGAACGGGTTTGTGTCGGGCTCGGGGTCTCCACCGCGGACCATGTCCGCGAGATTGCCGCTTACGCGGACGGCGTGATCGTCGGTACCGCGCTGGTTGCGGCAATCCGCGACGGCGGCGTCGACGCCGTCGCGCAACTCACCAAGAACCTCAGCGCCGGCCTCGGCCGTGCAACAGCGCAGGCCTAGAAAAGGAAAAGCGTAGACAATGCAGAGTCTCCTCCACGTCGCGGCAATGGCTCCCATGAGCATTCCGAGCCCCTCATGGTCCGGATTTGATATTCCGCTGCCGTGGGGGACTCTCCGCATCCATGCGTACGCCCTGTGCATTCTCCTGGGCATCATCCTGGGCCTGTGGCTCACCGCCGTGCGCTGGAAGCGCCGCGGTACTCCCGAAGGCAGCCTGTGGGACATTGCCATCTGGGCGATCCCGTTCGGCATTGTCGGCGGCCGCCTTTACCATGTGATCTCCTCGCCGGACGCCTACTTCGGCCCGGGCTTCAACGGCACGGGCGATCTCTCCCTGATCCCGCAGATCTGGCGGGGTGGCCTGGGCATCTGGGGTGCCGTGGTTCTCGGCGTTGTCGGCGCCTGGATCGGCTGCCGCCGTTCCGGCGTCAAGCTCACTGCCTTCCTGGACGCCGCAGCCCCCGGGCTCCTTCTGGCGCAAGCGATCGGGCGTTGGGGAAACTGGTTCAACCAGGAACTCTTCGGCGGACCCACCACCTTGCCGTGGGGCCTCCAAATCGACCCCAACAGCCCCAATTTTCCGGCCGGGATGCCTAGCGACACCCTTTTCCACCCGACGTTCCTTTACGAATCCCTCTGGAACATCATCGGCGTCGTGGCCCTTCTCGTCCTGGACCGCCGCTTCCACTTCCGCCGGGGCAGTCTCTTCTGGCTGTACGCCATCTACTACACGCTGGGCCGCGTCTGGATCGAAGCTCTGCGGATTGACGACGCCGAGCAGATCAATCTGTTCGGCATAACCACGAGGCTCAACGTATGGACCAGCATCTTCGTCTTCGTCGCAGCGCTCATCATCTTCATAGTCCTGAGCCTGCGTGGCCGGCCGGAGCCGGACACTGCGTACCTTCCCGGCAGGGAACCGGCTGCGGTGACCGCCGAAGAGGACGAGCCCGCCACGGTTGACCCAAGTGCCGGGGACGATGAGTCGACTGCTGCTGAGGCGAACAGCACAATTGTGACCGATACGAAGGCCCATGATACGGACGGATCTGTCTCGGATACCGGTGCTCATGGTAATCTCCGGAATAACCAAAGCGATCTGGGCCATACTGCTGAGCCTACGGAAACGGCCGAGGAGTCACATGCCGGCGTCACGTCGGATTCCGGCTCCGCGTCCACCGGAACCACCGCCAGCAGAGCCCCCGGATCCGGGCCGGAAGCTGGCAGCACCAAGTAGCCAGCGCTACGGCACAGGGGAACCGGGCTACCGCCCAGAGGCCCCCGGCCACAGCGTCGTGGCACACTTGGCAGTCGCCCGGCAGCACACAGAGGCTCCGCGGTCAAGCTTGGGTCAGGGACATGCGTAACTGTTCGTTGCGTCTTGCCCGCTGACCTACAATTTCAAGTAACTAGCGCTTTGTTATGCCCGTCACACGGCAGGCAAGGTGGGGCCAACGTTGTCCCTTCCATTCGCACGATCTCGAGGAAGGACGTCTTCAATGACCCATCTTCATAACCCAAGCTGGTCCGAATCAGTCGAACCGCAGGGGGCCATCTCGCCCTTCAAGCGTTTCGCTGCGCTCCCGGAAGCCCAGGGACTCTACAACCCCGAGCAGGAGAAGGACGCTTGTGGCCTGGCCATTATTGCCACGCTGCGTGGTGAACCCGGCTACGACATCGTGGAAGCGGCGCTGACTGCGCTGCGCAACCTTGAACACCGGGGCGCCGTGGGCGCCGACGAAGGCACGGGCGACGGCGCCGGGCTCCTCATGCAGGTTCCGGACGAATTCTTCCGGGCCGTCACTGAGTTCGAGCTCCCCGCACCCGGCCAATACGTGGTGGGTACCGCGTTCCTGCCGGCTGAAACCCGCGAGGCCGAGACCGCGAAGGCCGGCATCGAGGCTCTTGCACTAGATGAAGGCCTGACAGTTCTTGGCTGGCGTGAAGTGCCGGTAGTCGGGGATCTGGTCGGCGCCATGGCCCGTGCCTGCATGCCTTACTTCGCGCAGCCTTTCCTTGCTTCCGCCACGGGCGAGGTGCTCGACCGGAACGAACTGGACTCCCGCGCGTGGCGTGTCCGCAAGCGTGCCCAGAACAAGTTCGGCGTGTACTTCCCGTCCCTGTCCTCGCGCACCATCGTGTACAAGGGCATGTTGACCACTGCCCAGCTGGAGCCGTTCTACCCCGATCTCTCGGACAAGCGCTTCAAGACCAAGCTGGCAATCGTGCACTCGCGCTTCTCCACGAACACGTTCCCGTCGTGGCCGCTCGCCCAGCCCTTCCGCACCATCGCCCATAACGGTGAAATCAATACCGTCAAGGGCAACCGGAACTGGATGCGGGCGCGCCAGTCCCAACTCGCGAACCCGCTGCTGGGCGATTCCCCGGAGGAGTTGTACCCCATCTGCACGCCGGGTGCCTCGGACTCCGCGTCCTTCGATGAGGTTGCCGAACTGCTCTGGCTTTCCGGACGACCTATCACGCACTCGATCATGATGATGATCCCCGAGGCGTGGGAAAACCACGCCACGATGGATCCGGCCCGCCGCGCCTTCTACGAGTACCACTCGCTGCTCATGGAGCCGTGGGACGGTCCCGCGGCAGTGTCCTTCACAGACGGCAACCTTGTTGGTGCGACCCTTGACCGCAACGGACTGCGTCCGGGCCGTTACTGGATCACTGAAGACGGCCTGATCATCTTCGCCTCCGAAGTCGGCGTGATCGAGGTCGAGCCTGCCAAGGTAGTCAAGAAGGGCCGTGTTTCGCCGGGCAAGATGTTCCTGGTGGATACCGAAGCCGGCCGCATCATCGACGACGCCGAGGTCAAGGCCGAGGTGGCCGCGGCCAACCCTTGGGCTGAATGGGTCAAGGACAACCTGATCGACCTCAACGAGCTTCCCGAGCGCGAGCACGTGCTGCACACGGCTGCGTCCGTGAACATCCGCCAGCGGACGTTCGGCTACACCACCGAGGAATTGAAGATCCTCCTCGGGCCGATGGCCCGGACCGGGGCCGAACCGCTCGGCGCCATGGGCTCCGACACCCCGGTTGCCGTGCTGTCCAAGCGCCCGCGTTTGCTCTTTGACTACTTTGTGCAGTCTTTCGCCCAGGTGACCAACCCGCCCCTGGACGCGATCCGCGAAGAGCTCGTTACCTCGCTGAAGTGCGCCATCGGTCCCAACGGCAACCTTCTCGACGTCGGGCAGGTCCGCCAGCCACAGATCTCCCTGCCGTTCCCGGTGATCAACAACGACCAGCTCGCGAAGATCGCCAACATCGAAAACGCCGACGGCGACAAGGTCGCCATGAAGGTCCGCGGCCTGTACCGTCCGGAGGGCGGCGAAGCAGCACTCCGCAGCCGGCTGACCGAAATCTGCGAGCAGGTTTCCGGCGCGATCAACCGCGGCGTGCAGTACATCGTGCTGTCCGACCGCGACTCCAACGCACAATGGGCCCCGATCCCGTCGCTGTTGCTCGTCAGTGCCGTACACCACCACTTGCTCCGCAGCGCCAACCGCACCAAGACCGCCCTGGTGGTCGAGGCCGGCGACGTCCGCGAAACGCACCACGTGGCTGTGCTGGTGGGATTCGGCGCTTCCGCCGTGAACCCTTACCTGGCCATGGAATCCGTGGAGCAGCTCATCAGCACCGGCGAAGTGGTTGGCGTGACTGCCGAAGACGGCGTCTACAACCTCATCAAGGGCCTCGGCAAGGGTGTCCTGAAGATCATGTCCAAGATGGGCATTTCCACGGTGGCCTCCTACACCGGCGCGCAGACGTTCGAAGCACTCGGCCTGTCCCAGGACCTCGTGGACGAATTCTTCTCCGGCACACACTCCCAGTTGGGTGGCGTCGGCCTGGACGTCATCGCCGCCGAAGTTTCGGCGCGCCACCAGATGGCCTACCCGGAAGGCGGCATCGAGCTGCCGCACCGTCCGCTCCTTGGCGGCGGCGAATACCAGTGGCGCCGCGACGGCGAACCGCACCTGTTCAACCCGGAGACTGTCTTCCGCCTGCAGCACGCCACGCGTGAACGCCGCTACGACATCTTCAAGTCCTACACCAAGGGAATCGACGACCAGTCCGAGAACCTCATGACCCTCCGTGGGCTCTTGAAGTTCAAGGACACCCTGCGCCCTGCCGTGCCGCTTGAGGAAGTCGAGCCGGTTTCCAGCATCGTGAAGCGCTTCTCCACCGGAGCGATGAGCTATGGCTCCATCTCCAAGGAAGCGCACGAGACCCTCGCAATCGCGATGAACCGGTTGGGCGCCAAGTCCAACACCGGTGAAGGCGGCGAAGACGTGGACCGCCTGCTCGACCCGGAGCGCCGCTCCGCGATCAAGCAGATCGCCTCCGGCCGTTTCGGCGTGACCAGCCTGTACCTGACCAACGCCGAGGACATCCAGATCAAGATGGCCCAAGGCGCCAAGCCCGGTGAGGGCGGCCAGCTGATGGCGCAGAAGGTCTACCCCTGGGTAGCCCGGACCCGCCACTCAACCCCCGGCGTCGGGCTCATTTCCCCGCCCCCGCACCACGACATCTACTCGATCGAGGATCTCGCGCAGCTGATCTACGACGCCAAGCGGGCCAACCCCTCGGCGCGTGTGCACGTAAAGCTGGTGTCCGAAGTCGGGATCGGCACTGTGGCGTCCGGCGTCACGAAGGCGAAGGCCGACGTCGTGCTCGTCTCAGGGCACGATGGCGGAACCGGCGCCTCGCCGCTGAACTCGCTCAAGCATGCGGGTGTTCCCTGGGAGCTCGGCCTCGCCGAGACCCAGCAGACGCTCATGCTCAACGGGCTCCGCGACCGCGTCGTGGTCCAGGTGGACGGCCAGCTCAAGACGGGCCGCGACGTCGTCATCGCTGCGCTGCTGGGTGCCGAGGAGTACGGCTTCGCAACCGCGCCCCTCGTGGTGTCCGGCTGCATCATGATGCGCGTCTGCCACCTCGATACCTGCCCGGTCGGCGTCGCAACCCAGAACCCGGAGCTTCGCTCGCGCTTCACAGGCAAGCCCGAATTCGTGGTCAACTTCTTCGAATTCCTTGCCGAGGAAGTCCGTGAGCTGCTCGCCGAACTCGGTTTCCGCAGCCTCGAAGAGGCCATCGGCCACGCTGAAGTCCTGGACACCCGCGAAGCCGTGGACCACTGGAAGGCCGATGGCCTGGACCTCGACCCGATCCTGCACGGACTCGAGTTCGACGACGACGTTCCCCTGCGGAACCTCACCGGCCAGAACCACGAGCTGGACAAGCACTTCGACCAGCGCCTCATCGGCATGGCTGCGGAAGCCTTGAGCGACCGCACGCCGGTGAAGATCGCCGTCGACGTCATCAACACGGACCGTTCTGTCGGCACCATGCTGGGGCACGTCGTCACCAAGACGTTCGGCATCGATGTGCTCGCCACCGACACCATCGACATCACGCTGAAGGGCACCGCCGGGCAGTCGCTGGGAGCCTTCCTTCCTGCCGGCATCACCCTGCGCATGTTCGGGGACTCCAACGACTACGTCGGCAAGGGCCTCTCCGGTGGACGGATCATCGTCCGCCCGGACCGCACCAACGTTTTCCAGGCAGAACGCAACGTCATCGCCGGCAACGTGATCGGCTACGGCGCCACGAGCGGCGAAATGTTCCTGCGCGGCCAGGTGGGCGAACGCTTCATGGTTCGCAACTCGGGGGCCACCGCCGTCGTCGAAGGCATCGGTGACCATGGCTGCGAGTACATGACCGGCGGCCAGACGCTGATCATCGGCCGCACCGGCCGCAACTTCGGTGCCGGCATGTCCGGTGGTACGGCCTACGTGCTGGACCTCCAGCCCGCCCGGGTCAACAAGCAGGCCTTGGATTCCGGCGAACTGCAGTTGCTTGAGCTTGACGACGAGGACCGCACCATCGTCCACGGCCTCCTGGTCAAGCACCTGGAAGAAACCGAATCCGTCCTCGCAGGCCGCTTGCTCGAGAACTTCGATGACACAGCCGCCCGCATCACCAAAGTTCTGCCGCGCGACTACGCCGCAGTCCTGCAAACCCGTCTCGACGCTATCGAAGAGGGCCTTGATCCCGATGGCGAAGAAGTATGGTCTCGAATCCTGGAGGTAACCGGTGGCTGATCCACGCGGATTTCTGAAAGTCCGGCAGCGCGAGACGCAGCCACGCCGTCCTGTTCCCGTCCGCATCATGGACTGGAAAGAAGTTTATGAAGCCCAGGAAAAAGGCGTGCTCAAGAGCCAGGCAGGCCGCTGCATGGACTGCGGCGTTCCTTTCTGCCACCAGGGCTGCCCGCTCGGGAACCTCATTCCGGAATGGAACGACCTCACTTGGCGCGGCAAGGGCGAGGAAGCGATCGAGCGCCTGCACGCGACCAACAACTTCCCGGAGTTCACGGGCCGGCTGTGTCCTGCGCCCTGCGAAGCATCCTGTGTTTTGGGCATCAACCAGCCAGCCGTGACCATCAAGCAAGTTGAAGTTTCGATCATCGACGACGCCTTCGAAAACGGCTGGGTCCAACCGCTTCCGCCGGCGCGCCTCTCAGGCAAGACGGTCGCCGTCGTCGGCTCCGGCCCTGCGGGGCTTGCAGTGGCGCAGCAGCTGACGCGGGTCGGACACACCGTGGCCGTCTACGAGCGCGACGACAAGATCGGGGGACTGCTGCGCTATGGCATCCCCGACTTCAAGATGGAGAAGGAACAGGTCGACCGCCGCGTCGAGCAGATGAAGGCCGAGGGCACCCGCTTCCGCACGGGTGTGGCGGTCGGAAGCGACGTGACGTGGGAGCAATTGCGCCGCCGTTACGACTCCGTGGTGATCGCCACGGGTGCCACCGTTCCGCGCGACCTTCCCATCCCCGGCCGCGAACTCGAAGGCATCCACTTCGCCATGGATTACCTGGTGCCAGCGAACCGCGTGGTTGCCGGCGAAACCGTGGAGGGCCAGATCGATGCCAAGGGCAAGCACGTGATCATCCTCGGTGGCGGCGACACCGGCGCCGACTGCCTCGGCACGGCACACCGCCACGGCGCCGCGTCCGTGACTACCCTCGCGATCGGCAAGCAGCCGCCACTTGAGCGGGCCTCGCACCAGCCATGGCCGACGTTCCCCACCTTGTTCGAGGTTGCCAGCGCACATGAAGAGGGCGGCGAACGCACCTACCTCGCCTCGACCGTCGAGTTTGTCGGCGAAAACGGCAAGCTCACAGGGGTCAAGGTCGCCGAGACCGAGTTCGTGGACGGCAAGCGCCTCCCGAAGGCCGGCACGGAACGCATACTTCCGGCCGATCTTGTCTTCCTGTCGCTCGGCTTTACGGGTGCGGAACCTGCCGGTATCACCGAACAGGTCAGCGCAGAATTCGACGGCCGCGGCAACGTGGCCCGAGATGGGTACTACATGACCAACACCGAGGGTGTTTTCGTGGCGGGCGATGCCGGCCGCGGGCAGTCCTTGATTGTCTGGGCGATCGCCGAAGGCCGCGCCTGCGCTGCCGCCGTCGACAAGTACCTCATGGGCAGCACCATCCTTCCCGCGCCGGTGGCTCCCACCGACCGGGCTATAGCGGTCCTCTAAGGACCGGCGCACGACGCTTTCCCAACTCCAACTGCAGCACACTACTAGGGTAGGTATATGAGACGCGCAAAAATCGTGGCAACGTTCGGACCGGCAATTTCCAGCTTTGACAACACTCTCGCGGTGCTGGAAGCCGGCGTCGACGTCGCCCGCATGAACATGAGCCACGGCGACTACTCGGTACACGACAACACGTACGAGAACGTCCGCAAGGCTTCCGCCCAGCTCCACAAGCCCGTTGCCATCATGGCCGACTTGCAGGGCCCGAAGATCCGCTTGGGTCGATTTGTCGACGGCCCCCACGAACTCGCGGTCGGTGACACTTTCACCATCACCACCGAGGACGTCCCGGGCACCAAGGAAATCTGCTCCACGACGCTCAAGAGCCTGACCGAAGACGTCAACGTCGGCGACGCACTGCTGATCGACGACGGCAAGGTTGCACTGCGCGCCATCGAGGTTGACGACGTCAAGGTGGTCGCCACGGTGACCGTCGGTGGCTGGGTCTCCAACAACAAGGGCATCAACCTGCCCGGCGTTGCCGTCAACGTCCCCGCACTGAGCGAAAAAGATGAGGACGATCTCCGCTGGGCCATGAGGCGCGGTGTCGACATGGTGGCTCTGTCCTTCGTCCGCGATGCGTCCGACATCAAGCGCGTGCACGAAATCATGGACGAAGAAGGCCGCCGCGTGCCGGTGATCGCCAAGATCGAGAAGCCGCAGGCAGTGGAGCAGCTCCACGAAATCATCGACGCGTTCGACGCCATCATGGTTGCCCGTGGAGACCTCGGCGTGGAACTCCCGCTTGAGGAAGTTCCGATCGTCCAGAAGCGCGCTATCGAACTGGCGCGCCGCTGGGCCAAGCCGGTCATCGTGGCCACACAGGTCCTTGAATCGATGATCGATAACCCGCGCCCGACCCGTGCCGAGGCTTCGGACTGCGCCAACGCAGTGCTCGACGGCGCCGACGCAGTCATGCTCTCCGGCGAGACCAGCGTGGGCAAGTTCCCGATCGAGACGGTCAAGACCATGGCCCGGATCATCGAGTCCACCGAAGAGCACGGTCTTGAGCGCGTTCCTCCGCTGGGTACCAAGCCCAAGACCCGCGGTGGCGCCATCACGCGTGCCGCCGTCGAAATCGCCGACCAGCTGGACGCAAAGTACATCTGTACTTTTACCCAGTCCGGCGACTCGGCGCGCCGCCTGTCCCGCCTGCGGCCCGTCAAGCCGGTTTTCGCCTTCACCCCGGTGGAGCACGTTTGGAACCAGTTGGCGCTGACCTGGGGCATCCAGCCCGTCCTGGTTCCCATGGTGGGTCACACTGACGCCATGACGGCCCAGGTGGACCGCAGCCTCCTCGAGATGAAGATCGTGGAGAACGGCGACCTCGTGGTCATAGCTGCCGGTTCGCCTCCCGGACAGGCTGGTTCCACGAACTCGCTCAAGGTCCACAAGGTGGGCGACCTCGCGGACACTTCCCGCTTGGAAGAGGCCGCAGCCCGCAAGGAAAAGGTCGGACCGTGGCCGGAAAAGAAGAAGGCCAAGTCGAAGGCCTGATCTCTTCGGATCAGCTTTAGGATCAAGCAGGGGAGGTTCCGCCGTTTGGCGGGGCCTCCTTTGTTTTGTTTTGGTTCCGGGTCCGGGTGGTTGGTGGCCGGGGGTGCTGGGGCTGTTCGGGGGCGAGCCGGGGACGACGAAGGGCGCCGCTATCCCATTGGAAGCGGCGCCCTTCGCGGGGGAGTGCTAGTTGACCTGGTTGATGATGGTCTCGGCGACCTCGCGCATGCTGAGGCGACGGTCCATGGAGGTCTTCTGGATCCACCGGAAGGCTTCCGGCTCCGTGAGTCCCATCTTCGTGGTCAAGAGGCTCTTGGCGCGCTCCACAAGCTTGCGCGTGGCGAACTGCTCCTGAAGGTCGGTCACCTCGTTCTCAAGGGCCCTGATCTCCTCATGGCGGGAAAGCGCAATTTCTATAGCAGGGATCAAGTCAGCCGGTGTGAATGGCTTGACGACGTAAGCCATGGCCCCGGCGTCGCGGGCGCGCTCCACGAGTTCCTTCTGGCTGAACGCCGTCAGGAGGACTACGGGGGCGATCCTCGCCTTGACGATCTTCTCCGCTGCTGAGATGCCGTCCATGACAGGCATCTTGACGTCCATGAGGACCAGGTCCGGCTTCAGTTCCTCGGCCAGCTGGACAGCCTTCTCACCGTTGTCGGCCTCACCGACAACGTCGTAGCCTTCGCCCTTCAAGATCTCGATGATGTCCAGTCGGATGAGGGTTTCATCTTCTGCGACAACTACTCGGCGTGCCGGCTGGGATGCGGGCTTGGACTCCGTCTGTTCTGACACGGGATCTCCTTCAAGACGTACGGCGGGTTCTCAACCATCTTAGTTGCACCCGGTCCCTGCGTATGATTTATTGCTCCGCCGAGCCGGTTCTGGAAATTAGCCTATCTGCATGTAGAGTAGTTTCGCGCACTGCAACAGGGAGCGTTGAGTTCTGTGAAGAGCCAGACGTCGGTTAGTCTTGTTTCGGTGTTTCCGCGCCCGAGTGGCGGAATTGGCAGACGCGCCGCACTCAAAATGCGGTATCGAAAGGTGTGTGGGTTCGAGTCCCACCTCGGGCACAGTGTTTCCGCAGGTCAGGGGCCTATTTGGCCCCTGAGTGTTGACAAAGCTTGACTTATCGAAGTGGTTGGGTGTAGGCGATCGCACGGTGGCTGGCCCCGTTTGCCTCGTGTGGAACTTTGTGTCGGGAATTTTCACATTTGAAGGGCCTGTCGCGAAGGAATCTCTGTTACATGCACGCATTTGCCCAAGCCTGGAACGGTGGGGGTTGAATTTGTGCGAACAGTGCCTGCACAAAAATTTGGAGCCACAACGTCGCTCTTTTCGACCGTCTTGAGAACCAGGGTTAGCGTGAATGGCATGCGGAACGGACTGTCCGCCACGGGTGGTCCCTTGCTGTCCTGGAGCACCAGATCCGGTTGAAGCTTGAAGACGGCAAGGGTCCGGCCCTGAACAATCTGGAGGCACCCCTTCCTGATGGGTTGCTGATCTTGTGCGCTGAGGGAGATGAGGGCGACATGGAAGAGGCCATGACACCCTCCGGCAGAAGGCAATCACTTGTTCCTCAGTCCCGGTAACAAGACGTCTCCCCCTCCGGTCGAGTTGGGTACGGACATTTAGGACCGGAATCGTCACCGGGCGATGACGCACTCGGCCGCCCGCGCTTGTACAGTATTGAGCGTGAGAGCGCAGCTTCCTAAGACACCTGCCAACATGAACGCCGCCCAAGAAGGCGAAGCGGCGCTCATGAAAGAACTACGGAAGATGAACATCTACACGTTCAAATGGCCCCAGGATATGGATTCAGGGATCGATCTAGTTGGCTTCGCCACTCTATTCGATGAAAAGGAGCCAAATGCCACCGGTGCCGCAACCGCCTTCGTGGCAGGTTTTCAATCCAAGGGAACCGATGACCATTTTACAGTGGAGAATCGACGTTCTGTTCCCATCGGCTTGCACCGGGACTACTGGTCGACCGCCGGCCTGCCTGTGTTCGTCACAAAGGTGAGCAACGACGGCGCAGCTCTTCTTGTGGAAGACGCTTCGTCATTCTTGCTTGAGAATGACACGGAGCGACAAAGTATTCCCACCACAGTTTCGATTGCGTCGGCTGAAGCGGACATTCGACTGAGAATG